>JBAPOS010000192.1:0-21488 GCA_049279755.1 Candidatus Dormiibacterota bacterium
GTTGATGTACCCGGCGTTCGCGCACCGGCGGACCGCGCCACCGGCCGCCTCGGCGGAGTACCCACGCCGCTCGAGTTTGCGCTGCAGTCCCGCCGCCGACTGGCCGGCGCCACGAAGGATGCGCAACGCCGCATCCTCCGCGGCGTCAACACTGTCGGGCATCGCCGGCGGAGCGACGTCTCTCACGATCGCCGCCTCCCGCGGATCAGGGGATGGGCGCGGGGAGCGGCGGGGCTTCGCCGCTCAACTCGACGACGGCATCGTGCAGCACCGGTTCCGGCAGCGCGGCGATCCGAACCTTCGCCGCAACCTCCTCGAGCAGGTCGGGGTTCTGGCGGAGGAAGTCGCGCACGTTTTCGCGTCCCTGTCCGAGACGCATGTCTCCGTAGGAGAACCAGGCACCGCTCTTGTCGATGATGTGTGCGTCGATCGCCATGTCCAGCACGCTTCCCGCGTACGAGATGCCCTCGTTGTAGAGGATGTCGAACTCTGCGGAGCGGAACGGCGGTGCGACCTTGTTCTTGACAACCTTGACCTTGACACGGCTGCCCACCACATCGAGGCCCTGCTTGATGGAGTCGATCTTGCGGATGTCCATGCGCACCGAGGCATAGAACTTCAGTGCACGGCCACCGGTTGTCACCTCGGGGTTGCCGAACATCACACCGATCTTCTCGCGGAGCTGATTGATGAAGATGACCGAGGTGTGGGAACGGCTGATCGCGGCCGTCAGCTTGCGCATCGCCTGCGACATGAGCCGCGCCTGGAGGCCGACATGGCTGTCCCCCATCTCGCCGTCGATCTCGGCCTTGGGTACGAGCGCGGCGACCGAGTCGATCACCACGACATCGACGGCACCGCTGCGCACCAGGACCTCGACGATCTCGAGGGCCTGCTCACCGGTATCCGGTTGCGAGATCAGCAACTCCTCGGTGTTCACCCCGATGCGCGACGCGTACTGTGGATCGAGCGCGTGCTCGGCATCGATGAAGGCGGCGACGCCACCGCGGCGCTGCGCCTCGGCGATGATGTGCAGGGTGAGTGTCGTCTTTCCAGACGACTCAGGGCCGTACACCTCGACGATTCGGCCGCGCGGAATGCCGCCGACGCCGAGCGCGATATCCAGGGTGAGCGCACCGGTCGGGATGATGTCGATGTGCTGAGCCTGTACGTCGCCGAGACGCATGATCGCTCCCTTTCCGTGGGCTCGTTCGATCTGTCCGAGCGCGGTCTGCAGTGCTCGATCCCGCTCAGTCGTCACCGGCTCATTCCTCTCGTCACGGGGCGCTCGAGCACGCCGCCCACTCACTTCTACAACCGGCTCGACAGTGTCGATGGTACGACTTGCTAGTGTGTTCGTCAAAGCTGTACTCCAAGGGGTGGTAGAGGTGATTGGAGGTGCGGCGGGAGTGCCATAGGGGCGTCGCGACGGGCGGCGCGTCCGGGCTCACCGGGTGGGGCGAACATTTGTACTGTACAACCTTCGGGGGGACGTGACAAGCCCGAAGTTCGGAGTCTGCTGAGCAGGCGCTTGCGGGGAGGATCACGATCCTGCCGCCGTCGCCGGACCGTCTCCGGCGACCGGGCGAATCACCTCGCCACACAGCTGGAGCGCCGCCCGGACCGCGTGCGCCCGGTTCAACTCGCGCCCGTGGTCCTCGTCGAGGCGGATGACCCGCAAGCTCGCCGCATCGGCCACCGCCACGAACACGAGACCGGCGGGCTTGTGCTCGCTGGCGTCGGGACCGGCGACGCCGGTGATTCCCACACCGAGGCTTGCCCGAAAGCGCTCGCGGACGCACGAGGCCATCGCCCCGGCGACCTCAGGGCTCACCGCGCCGTGGGTCGCAAGCAGATGGCGGCCCACGCCGAGGTGCTCGGCCTTGACGTCGTCCGCGTATGCGATCACCCCGCCCCGAACGTACGCGGACGACCCCGCGACCGCGGTGAGCGCGGCGCAGAGCAACCCGCCCGTGCACGATTCGGCGACGGCGATGGTGAGCCCCGCCCCCGCGAGCTCCCGCCCCAGCGCTGCCGCCTCGGGGAAGGCGTCATGAAGGATGGGGAGGCGGTCATCGCTGACGGCGTCCGGGGAACTCACCTCGCTCACGGTCAGCCGGCGACGCGGCCCGAGCTCGAGACGCAGCCCCGGCAGCGCCGGGTCACCGGTAGTTGGTGAATTGGAGGGGCACGTCGAGGTCGAGGTCGCGGAGCTGCTGGATGACCGCCTGGAGCTCGTCCTTGTCCTTGCTCGAGACCCGCAGCTGGTCCCCCTGAGTGCGGACCTGCGCCTTCGGATGCTGACCGCGAATCCTCTTGGTGAGGTCCCGTGCGAGCTCGTCGCCAATCCCCTTGCGCAGCTTGACCACCTGGCGCACGTTGCCCTTGGCCGCCGGCTCCGGCTTCTGCGGATCGAGCACCTTGAGATCGATCCCCCGCCGGTGCGCCTTGCTCTGGAGGACATCGATGATCGACTTGAGCTGGGCGTCGGTACCGGTGAGCAGTGTGACCGTCTCGTCCTCGAGCGTGATCTCGACCGTGATTCCCTTGAAGTCGTAGCGGGTGGTGATCTCGCGGCGGGCCTGGTCGACGGCGTTGACGAGCTCCTGTCGGTCGAACTCGCTGACGACGTCGAAGCTGTGGTCCTGCGCCATGGGTGATGAGGATAGCGACCCGCGCCTTCGCGGGTGCCGCGGGAGCGGGCGGCGCCGCCAGGACCCTGCAGCTACTCCTCGCCCAGGTCGGCGAGCAGCTCGTCGACCTGGAACACATCCATGAGCACGTCGCGCGATTTGCTGCCCTCGAAGGGGCCGACCACGCCGTGCTCGGCGAGCTGGTCGATGAGGCGAGCGGCGCGGGTATAGCCGACGCTGAGCTTGCGCTGGAGCAGCGACGCGGCGGCACGACCCTCGGCTGCGACCGTGTGCGCTGCCTTCGCAAAGAGCGGATCGCGTTTGGACGCGTCGCGCGCCCACGAGACCGTCGCCTCGACGGTGAAGATCTCCTCCTGGTAGTCGGGCTTGCCCTGCAGCTTCCAGTGGCCGATGAGCGTGTCGAGCTCGCGATCGCTGACGAAGGCTCCCTGGAGACGCCGGGGTTTGCCCTCGTCGATGGGCAGGTAGAGCATGTCGCCGCGGCCGAGCAGCTTCTCGGCTCCCATCTCGTCAAGGATCACGCGCGAATCCACGCCGCTCGAGACCGCGAATGCGACGCGGCTCGGGATGTTTGCCTTGATCAGCCCGGTGATGATGTCGGCCGAGGGCCGTTGAGTGGCGACGATCAGATGGAGTCCCACCGCACGCGCGAGCTGCGCGATCCGGCAGATGAGATCCTCGATCTCCCCCGCCGCGACCATCATCAGGTCCGCGAGCTCGTCGATGACGATGACGATGTAGGGCAGCGGCGCGACCCCGAGGCCGGGGGCCTTCTCGTTGAAGGCGACGATGTTTCGCGCGGCGTGGGACGCGAAGAGCTTGTACCGCTCCTCCATCTCCTTCACCGCCCAGCGCAGTGACGCAACCGCTGCTTCGGGCTCGACGACGACCGGGACGAGCAGGTGCGGAAGGTCGGCAAAGTTGGACAGCTCAACCCGCTTGGGGTCGATGAGGATCATCTTGAGCTGCGCGGGGGTGGCTTGCAGCAGGAACCCACCGAGCACCGCATTGATGCACACCGACTTGCCGCTGCCGGTTGCACCTGCGATCAACAGGTGCGGCATGCGAGTGAGATCGCCGATCACTGAATGGCCACTGACGTCGGCCCCAAGCGCGACGCTCAGCTTGTTGCGCCGATCAGCGAAGGCGGGTGACTCGATCGTCTCCTTGAGACTCACCAACTGGGCCGCCTTGTTGGGCACCTCGACACCGATTGCGGATTTGCCCGGGATGAACGGCTGGATCCGGATCGGAGCGGCGAGCGCGAGGGCGAGATCCGTCTGATACCCGAGGATGCGTCGCACCGGGACGCCCACCGCAGGTTGCAGCTCGTACTGCGTGACCGTCGGTCCGCTGTTGGCCCCGACGATGCGGGTCTCGATGCCGAACGACTGCAGGGTGCTCACGATCTTGTCACCTGTGGCACGAACCTCGGCGGCGAGACGTTCGCGCTTGCCGGTGATCGTGTCCAGCAGCTCGGCGGTGGGCAGCACCCACACCTTCTCCGGCTCGTCTGTGATCATCGCCGCGTGACCGAGGCCCACCTCGGGAACCGGCCCGATCAGTGGCACCGGGGCATCTCCAGGAATCGCGGGAACCCCTTCGAACTCGCGTGTGAAGCCGTGTTCGCCGATGTCCTCGCCGGTCGCCTGGGGCTCCACGGGGTCAAGGAACGCGGTCAGCGGCGGTGCCGCCTTGGGCGGGTCGAACGGGAGGATCATCGGGACGCCGGTCAATTCCGTCGAAGGCTCGGCCATCGGCTGAGGAAACGTGCGGGCGGCGGGGCCAGAAGCCGCGGGCGAACGGTCGTGGCGTCCCTCGCCTTCGGCGGCGAACCACCTGCCGAGCGCCCGGATCACCGTGCCGGTCCGGAGGTCGGTCGCGAGAATGACGCCGAGGAACGCGATGACAACCAGTGCGGCGGCGGCGCCGGCGCCACCGAGGACGCGCTCCACGCCGGAGCCGATCCAGCGTCCCAGCGCCCCGGCATCGGCCGGGCCGACCATCCCGATCAACCCGAGCAGCGCGACCATCGCCACAGCGCTGCCGAGGGCCGCCAGTGTCCCCGCGCGCCACTCGGGAGTCATGCACAGGCGCACGCCGGTGAGGACAAGACCGGCAACCCCGATCCAGGCTCCGACGCCGAAGGCTCCGAATAGCCCGTCATGCACAGGTCCGGCGACCGCGCCGCCCCCGGGGAGGAGCAGGACCGCAGCGAGGATGACACCGACTCCGATCGCGGCGATCCCGGTGAGCTCACGGCGCAGATCGCGATGGAGCAGCGGCGGCCGGCCGGCCCGGGGGGCACGGGCGCGCGGCCGCGTCGCAGGACGTCGTGGTCCTGATACGCGCTTGCGCGAGGGCCGGGTGGGGGCGGAGCGAGCCATGTCGTGAACTCGATGTGGACGCGTGGAAGGCGGGCTACCGATGCCCCTGGATCGGGTCGGATGCTACCAGCAAATCGGCGGCTACAAGAGCGGCACGCGGCTCGCCATGGGGCGGCTGGTAGAGCGACGGCGTCTCGAACATCCGTGCCGATACTACACGCATGTAGTCTCGCGGTGACACTTTTCCCGAGTACGGCGATCAGGCCCCGGCGCGGATTGGCATCATCTGCGCTCGTGGACATCGGCATCGCGCTTTTCGAGAACGTGGAGGAGCTTGACTTCGCCGGCCCCTGGGAGGTCCTCTCTTACTGGGCTCGCGTCTGGCCCGACGACCAGGTGAGCGTGTTCACCGTGGCCACCGACCTGACCGCGGTGCACTGTGCCAAAGGTCTGCGCGTACTCGCGGATCGCACCTGGGAGCAGACGCCGGTGCTCGACGTGCTCGTGTACCCGGGTGGTCGCGGTACCAGGGCGCAACTCGATCCGGAGAATCCGATCCACGCCCGGCTCCGTCGCCTCGCGGCGGCGGGCACGCTCATGACCAGCGTCTGCACGGGTTCGCTGGTGTTCGCCGCAGCGGGGTTGCTGCATGACCGGCCGGCGACCACGTACTGGGATTCACTCCAAAGGCTTGCCGAGCTCGACCCCACCATCGAGCTCCGCCCGCAGGATCGCTTCGTCGACAGCGGCGAGGTCATCACCGCGGCCGGCGTGTCCGCGGGCATTGACATGGCGCTGCATCTCGTCGCCCGGCTTCACTCGGTCGAGCGAGCCAGAGAAGTCCGGCGAGGCATCCAATACGACCCTGAGCCGCCGGTCTGACCCTGCCGGCTGGGCTCAGACCTCGGTGACCAGCGGCAGGATGAGCGGTCGCCGTTTGGTCTTCTTGTAGAGGAACCGCGAGAGGCCTTCGTGGATGGCGCCCTGCCAGGCGTTGTACCCGGCGTCCGGGGTGAGCCTCGAGACGAGCGACAGCACATGCTCGCGGGCTTCGTCGAAGAGAGCGTCGGCGTCGTCGGCGACGAACCCCCGCGACACCAGGTCGGGCCCGGCCACCACGACGCCGCTGGAGCGTTCGACGGTCAGCACCACGAGGATCACCCCGTCCTGGGCGAGCTGCTGGCGGTCGCGAAAGACGACGTCGCCCGCCTCTTCGATGCTGAGGCCGTCGACGTAGACGTACCCGGTCCGCACCCGCTCCCCGGTGAGGCGAACCCCGTGCTCATCGATCGCGATGACGGTGCCGTTGTCGATGGGGAGGACTCGCTCCGCCGGGATGCCCACCGATCGGGCCAGGGCGGCGTGCAGCGCGAGGTGCCGGTACTCGCCATGCACCGGGATGAAGTAACGAGGCCGTGTGAGGGTGAGCAGGAGCTTGAGCTCCTCGCGACTCGCGTGTCCGGACGCGTGCACCCCGTGGCGCGAGGAGTTGAAGACGCGCGCGCCCCGCCGGTAGAGGTTGTTGATCGTGCGGTGCACCGACTCCTCGTTGCCGGGTATGGGATTTGCGCTGATCACCACGGTATCGTCCTCGCGCAGACTCACCATCCGATGCTCGCCCGCGGCGATGCGCACCAACGCTGACAATGGCTCGCCCTGCGCACCCGTGCAGAGAATCGCGAGCTCGTTGTCGGGAATGTGCTCATGCTCCTTCGGCGTGACGAAGGTCCCGGGTGGCACGTGGAGGTAGCCGAGCTCCTCAGCGACCTTGATGTTCTTGAGCATCGACCGTCCGACGATGAAGCAGCGCCGTCCGCACGCCTGCGCCGCGTTGATGGCCTGCTGCAGTCGCGAGATGTTGGACGCGAAGGTCGCCATCAGGATCCGCCCCTGAGCGGCGGCGAAGATGGGCGCCAGCCCCTCGCCGACGGTCCGCTCGCTCGGCGTGGTCCCCTCCTGCTCCGCGTTGGTGCTGTCGCTCAGCAACAGCATCACGCCCTCGTCGCCGACGCGTGCCAGGCGCGCCAGGTCGGGCGGCTCGCCCTGCACCGGCGTGCTGTCGATCTTGAAGTCGCCCGAGTGCACGATGACGCCGGCGGGCGTGCGCACCACGAGCGCGCATGCGTCGGGGATGGAGTGGGTGGCGTGTACCCACTCGACCTCAAAGCAGCCGAGCGAGCGCGAGTCGCCGGGGCGGACGGTGTGCAGCTCGGTCGTCTCGATGAGGCCGTGCTCACGCAGCTTGTTGCGCAGGAAACCGAGCGTCAGCGCCGTGCCGTACACCGGCACCGGGATGCGCGGGAGGACGTAGGGCAAGGCGCCGATGTGATCTTCGTGCCCGTGGGTCAGCACGATGCCACGGATGTTGCCGGCCCGCTCCAGGAGCCACGCGATGTCAGGGATCACCAGGTCGACGCCGAGCATCTCCTGCTCCGGAAACATCAGACCGGTGTCGATCACCACGATGTCGTCGCCACAGCTGAGCGCGAGCATGTTCCGACCGATCTCGCCGAGGCCCCCGAGCGGAACCAGCGTGAGCTGTGCCGAACCCGGCGCGTCGATCAAAAGAGATCCATCTGCGCACCGCCGGACGCGGCGGCGACCTCTCGCAGCTCTGATGCGGTCGCGCCGCCGGCCCGTCGCGCTCTCGCCGCCTCGGCATCGGCAAGATAGCCCTGGACGCGCCGCATGTCAGCTTCGAGGGTCTCCTTGAGCGCCCCGTTGTAGAGCGCGGCCGCAGGGTGGTACAGCGGAACAAAGACGCGGTCGTTGCGCCGCACCCGTTCGCCGTGGAGGCGCGAAATCCCTCCCGCGTCAGGGAGCAATCGTGTCAACGCGTGACGCCCCAGGAGCAGGATCACGTCGGGCTGGAGCAACGCGATCTGTTCATCGAGGAAATGGCTGCAGGCCTCCACCTCGAGCGGCTCGGGGTCGCGGTTGCGCGGCGGCCGGCACTTGACGATGTTGGTGATGTAGATGTCGCGCCGGTCGAGTCCTACCGACTCGAGGAGGCTTGTCAGCAGGCGTCCGGCGGCGCCCACGAAGGGCTTGCCCTCACGATCCTCACTCTCGCCCGGAGCCTCTCCGACTGCCATCACTCGAGCCGTGACCGGCCCGTACCCCGGAACGGCCTGGATGCGGGTGAGGTGCAGCGGGCACGCCGTGCAGGCACGAACCCGTCCGTGGAGCTCGAGGACCTCTTCGGTCGTCGCCACCATTGGCGGAGTTTAGAGCACCGCGCACGGCGTGTTCGGGCGACCCATCCGGGGTCCGTTCAGGGTGTGCGAAGCAGCAACTCCGCGACCTGCACGGCGTTGGTGGCAGCGCCTTTACGCAGGTTGTCGGCACTGAAGAACAGCGCGATGCCGTGTTCTCGGCCGGGATCCCGACGGATCCGTCCGACCTGGACGTCGTCGCTCCCCGCGACCGATCGTGGCATCGGGTAGCGCTGCGTCGACGGGTCATCGACGACCACGATCCCCGGCGATTCGCGCAGCAGGACACGTATGTCATCGGGATCCGCGGATGCTCCGAGTTCGACCCACACCGCCGCGCTGTGCCCGACGGCGACCGGGACGCGCACCGTGGTGATGCTCATGGGCAGCTCGGGAGCGTCGAGGACGCGACGCGTTTCGGCGATCACCTTGACCTCCTCCTCGGTGTCGGCTCCGTGCATCGTCCAGCCCCCCGGCACCACGTTGCCATGGAGCACGTGCGGGTACACCGAGGCGGTGGGAGCGACGCCCGCGGCGTCATCCCGGGCCTGCGACTCGAGCTCGTCTGCGAGACCGACGCCGGCACCGCTGGCGGCCTGATACGTCGCCGCGGTCACGTGGCGCACGCCGTACGAGCGCTGCAACGGCGCGAGCACGATGCTCAGCGGGATCGCCACGCAGTTGGGGTTGGCCACGATCCCTCGATGCTGCCCGATGGTGGCGGCATTCACCTCCGGGACGACCAGGGGAACACCTGGATCCATCCGGTACGCGCTCGACTTGTCGACGGCAACGCCGCCCGCATCGGCGACGCCCGGCGCGTGCCGCCGCGAGGTGGCGGCGCCTGCGGCGAAGAAGACGATGTCAGCGCCGCGCAGGGCATCTCCGCTGAGCTCGCGCACCTCCAGTTCGCCGAGGTGCGTGCTCACACGCAGGCCCGCGCTTCGCGCGCTGGCATACAGCGACAACGCCGACGCCGGGAACGCACGCTCCCCGAGGACGCGCACGAGCGTGCCTCCGGCTGCGCCGGTTGCACCGACGACCGCGACAGCCGGTCGCTCAGACCGCATGGTTGGCTCGCTACGCGGGCCCGCCGGCACCGTTGCCGCCGGCTTCCTGCTGCTGCCTCGAGAGGTCGCGGATCGCCTCACGCCTCGACAGGTTGACGCGCCCGCGATCGTCCACCTCGATCACCTTGACCATGATCTCGTCGCCGATGTTGACCACATCCTCGACCTTGTCGACATGGTGCTCGGCGAGCTGGCCGATGCGAACCAGACCTTCTTTCTTCGGCATGATCTCGACGAACGCGCCAAAGCCCATCAGGCGCGACACCTTGCCCTTGTAGATCTTGCCGATCTCGATGTCGTCGGTGAGGTCGTGGATCATCGCCACCGCCTGCTCGCGCGCTGCGGCATTGGCCGACGCGATGAACACGCGTCCGTCGTCCTCCACGTCGATCTGCGCACCGGTCTCCTCGACGATCTTGCGAATCATCTTGCCGCCCGGGCCGATGACGTCGCGGATCTTGTCGGGGTTGATGTTGATCACCTCGATGCGAGGCGCCCACGGGCTCAGCTCGGGTCGCGGAGCGGCGAGCGCTTCGGACATCTTGCCGAGGATGTGGAGACGGCCGACCCGTGCCTGCTCGAGCGCCCGTTCCATCAGGTCCCAGCTGAGACCCTTGATCTTGCAGTCCATCTGCATCGCAGTGATGCCGGTCGCTGAGCCCGCAACCTTGAAGTCCATGTCACCGAGCGCGTCCTCCATCCCCTGGATGTCGCTGAGGATCGCCGCATGTTCAGCGCCCTCGTCGGTGATGAGGCCCATGGCGATGCCCGCGACCGGCGCGACAAGCGGGACGCCGGCGTCCATAAGCGCGAGGCACGAGCCGCACACCGATGCCATCGATGTCGAGCCGTTGCTCGAGAGGATCTCGGTGACGATGCGCACCACGTAGGGGAACTTCTCCTCGTCGGGCATCACGTTGTGCACCGCACGCTCGGCGAGCGCACCGTGGCCGATCTCGCGGCGGCCCGGTGAGCGCAGCGGCCGCGCCTCCCCCACCGAGTACGGCGGGAAGTTGTACTGGTGCATGAACCGCTTGAAATTCTCGAGCCCGAGGCCGTCGATTTTCTGCTGATCCTGACCGGAACCGATGGTCACGACGGAGAGCGCCTGCGTCTGTCCGCGAGTGAACAGCGCCGACCCGTGGGTTCGGGGCAGGACGCCCACCTCGGCCCAGATTGGCCGGATCTCGTCGGAGCGGCGTCCGTCCGGACGGATGCCCTCGTCGAGGATCGCGGCGCGGACGGCCTTTTTGACCTCCGACTCGTAGGCCTTGGAGATGTCAGAACGCGTATCGGGAAAGCGCGCCTCGAGGGCGGCGACCGTCTCCTGCTGGAGTTGATCGAGGGCCGCCTCGCGTGAGGCCTTGTCCGGGTTTCGGGCGGCACCGCCGATTCGCGATGCGACGTGCTCGTGCACGGCTCCGGTGATATCCGGCGATACCTTCTGCGACGGATAGCTCATCGTCGGCTTGCCGATCGCATCGTGCAGGCCGCGCTGAAACTCCACGAGCTTGCGGATCTCGTCGTGCGCCATGCGCAGAGCCTGGAGCATGGTCTGCTCGGAGATCTGATGCGCTCCGGCCTCGACCATGACGATGGCGTCCCACGTTCCGGCGACGACCAGGTCGAGCGCCGACTCATTGAGCTCCGTGAGGGTCGGGTTGAGCGTCAGCTGTCCGTTCAGCATGCCGACGCGCACACAGGCGACCGGGCCGCCGTGCGGGATCCCGCTGATCTGCAGCGCGCACGACGCGCCGGTGACCGCCAGGGTCGCCGGGTCCTGCTCCTGGTCGGTGCTCAGCACCGTCGCGACGATCTGGACGTCATTGCGAAAGTCCTTGGGGAAGAGCGGCCGCATGGGGCGGTCGATCATCCGGCTCGTGATCGTCGCGGCCTCGCTGGGCCTCCCCTCACGTCGAGGGAACGAGCCCGGGATTCGTCCCGCGGCGTAGAGCTTCTCCTCGTAGTCGCAGGTCAGAGGGAAGAAGTCGATGCCCTCCCTCGGCGCCTTCGACGCGACCGCGGTGACGAGCAGTGCGGTGTCGCCCAAACGCATCATCACCGCGCCGTTCGCCTGCTCGGCGATGTATCCGGTTTCGACGATCAGTCGCTTGCCGCAGAAGTCCGTTTCAAATGTTTTCTTGAGATTGTCGGGGATGGCCACGCGTGTCTCCTGGTGGTGACCCGCGCCGGAACAGCGCCGCTCCGCCGCGCTCCACAGCGGTGAGGTGTTGGGGACTGGGCATCAGGGCCTGCGGCTCGCGCTGCAGCTGCGGCACCGCTTCCTGATACACGGACCCCAACGTCTCACCTGTGAGTGCGACGTCGCCGGATGATGCCGGCACCGGGTCGGTTGATGGTGTGTGTTTGTTGGGTCTGATTTGTGGTCGCGACTGACACTATCGGCGCAGACCGAGGCGCCCGATCAGTGCGCGATAGCGCTCGACGTCAGTCCCCGACAGGTAGTCGAGCAACCGGCGGCGCTGGCCGACAAGCTTGAGCAACCCGCGACGCGATGCATGGTCTTTGGGGTGGTCACGAAGGTGTTCGGTGAGCGAACTGATGCGTTCAGACAGCACAGCCACCTGGACCTCGGTGGAGCCGGTGTCCGTTTCGTGGCGCCGATGCTCCGCGATTATCTCGGATTTGGATCTGACGATTGGCACGATTGTTCGCCGCAAGTCTAACAGGAGATCATCAATCGGCCGCCTTCACGTGCAGGTGGCACACCCGGTTGACAGCGCAGGGCACCGCTGCGCACATCTCGCTCGACCTGGCGTCCGTCGATGTCGACGCGCGCGAGTCGTGATTCACACCTGAGCAGCGTCGACTGTCATGTCGTCATCAACATCGCACCTCCCGCGTGCGAGGAACGTCGTCGCGATCAAGATGGAGGCGAGGATCGCTGCGCGATGTCCCGGGTGTGCGCGATGTCGCGAGCCATTGCCGCTTTGAGTTCGGTGATCGAGCTGAATGCGCGCTCGAACCGGATCCGCCTGATCAGCGCAAGGCGCACCTCCCGGCCGTAAAGGTCGCCGGTGAAGTCGAGGACATGAGCCTCGACGGTCACCGACCCGCCGCCGAACGTCGGCCGGGTGCCGATTCCGGTCGCCGCGGTCCGCCAGCCGTTGCCGAAGTTCAGCCAGCCGGCGTAGACGCCCGCCGCCGGCATACAGCGGGTCGCCGGGACGCCGACGTTGGCCGTCGGGACGCCCAGTCCGGCACCCCGGCCCTCGCCCCGCTCGACGATCCCCTCGAGTACGTAGGGACGGCCGAGCATCGAGACGGCGCTCGCGAAGCTGCCCGCGGCGATCGAGTCGCGGACCCGTCCCGACGACACCGGGAGGCCGCCTCGTTTCGCCGGCGCGACCGTGCTCACCCGAAAGCCCCGCTCCCGGCCGCGGCGCTCCAGGAACTCAACGTTGCCAGTGCGTCCATGCCCGAGGGCGAACCCGGGACCCACGATGAGCCGCCGCATCCCGAGGCTCTCGACGAGCGTGGTCGCAAAGCGGTCGGCGCTCCACATGCTCAGCTCACGGGTGAACGGGATCACCAGGACGCGATCGGCGCCGTTCTGGCCGAGGAGCTCGATCCTGTCCTCCAGGCTGCAGAGCAGCGGCGGGCACCCCGAGGGGTCGACGACACAGCGCGGATGTGGATCGAAGGTGACTGCCACCGCGCTCAGGTGATCGCGCGCCGCCTGAGTGCGCACTCGCCTCAGAAGGCGTCGGTGTCCGACGTGGACGCCGTCGAAGCTGCCGATCGTCACCACCGACCCTGGGCCGCCCTCATCCCCTGCCGGGAATTCATGGAGCACTTCCATCGGTGCTCAGCCGGCCAGCACCTTGGTCGGCCTCAGCAGACCGCCGTTCAGCTCTCCGATGCCGATCAGCTCGCCGGTCGGATCGTGCATGCGGCACTCACCTGCGACGTCGGGCAGGATCGACCGAGGCAGCCACACCGACTGGCCACGCCTGAGCTGCTGCACCTGCGCCGGTCCGAGGTTCACGAGGGGCAGATGGGCCACCGCAACGTCGGGCGGCAGGAGTGCGAGCCAGGGATCGTTCTGGGCCTCGAACTCCTCGAGTGTGATCGACGAGCTCAGCCCGAGCGTTCCGTAGCTGGTCCGCGAGAGCCAGCCGAGCAGGCCGCCGGAGCCGAGCGCGTCGCCCAGATCGGCGGCGAGCACGCGCATGTACGCTCCCTTGCCGCTGACGACCACGATCTCGGCCTCCGCGACCGCACCGGGCCGGAAGTTCACAAGCTCGGCTGAGTGAATGGTCACGCGACGCGGCTCGCGCACCACCTCCTCCCCGGCACGGGCGAGCTCGTACAGGTGCCTGCCCTCATGCCTGACCGCCGAGTGCATGGGCGGCACCTGGTCGATCTCGCCGGTGAAGCGGACGAGCGCCGCACGGATCCCGTCGGCAGAGAGACCGCTCGCATCTGCGCCGGTGACGACCGTGCCCTCGGTGTCGCACGTGTCGCTGCGCTCGCCGAGACGGACCACGCAGTGGTAGGTCTTCGGCTGGGCATGGAAGTAGTCGACCAGGCGCGTGGTGCGTCCGACGCAGATCGGGAGCAATCCGGTGGCGGTCGGATCGAGCGTCCCGGCATGGCCGACACGCCGCTCACCCAGGATCCGTCGGACCTGTCGGATGGCGTCGAACGACGTGATCCCGGGCGGTTTGTTGAGTGGGAGCACGCCTCCTCTGCGCGCGACCGCCGACCCCGGACGCGGGCCGGCGCCCGGCGTCACGACGCCGGTCACCCCGCGGAGTCGATCAACCGGCGAGCCACCTCGAGCACCTTCCGCTCAGCCACGGGAAGCGCGTCCGCGAGCTCGGCGCCCGCGGCGCGAGGATGACCTCCACCTCCGAATGGCGTGCAGACCTCGGTCGCGTCGATGGGGTCTCGGGTGCGCACGCTGATCTTGCTTCGGTCGGCTGAGTGTTCCTTGAAGAGGATGGCGATCTCCATGGTGGCGATGCTCTGGAGACCGTCGATGATGCCTTCGGCGTCCTGCAGGTCGGCCCCGGTCTGCTCCAGCATCGACGAGGTGACCTCGGACCAGAGCAGGCGCCCGTTGAACTCGGATCGCATCTGCGCGATGGCGAGGCCCTCGAGGCGCACCTGAGCAAGGGAGCGCGACTTGTAGCTCTTGAGGGCGACCCAACCGGGGTCGGCTCCCGCGGCGACCAGGGATGCCCCGAGGCGAAGCGCTGCTTCGGTGGTGTTCTCGTGCCGGAAGCCGCCGGTGTCGGTGAAGAGGGCGGCGTAGAGATTGGTCGCGACCGCCGGCCCGATCGGGAGGCCGAGCTCGCAGAGCAGGCGGTGGATCACCTGCCCGGTCGCGCTCGCTGACGCCTCGACCAGGTTGATGGTGCCGAACCCGGTATTGCTCGAGTGGTGGTCGATGTTGACCACCGTGCCGGCTCGCTCGACTTCGCCTCGGCGCTCGCCGAATCGCCCCAGGGTGGCGCAGTCGAATGTGAAGACCGTGTCGCCGAGCGGCGCGCCACCGGTTTCCACCGACTCAAACCCCGGGAGATGCTCGAGGAGCCGCGGCAGCGGCTCCGGGACCACGACGCGAACATTGCGGCCTCGCGAGCGGAGTGCCAGCGCGAACCCGAGCGCAGAGCCGAGGCTGTCTGCGTCGGCGTCTTTATGCGCCAGGCAGGTGATCTGGGCCGTGCCGTCGACGATCTGGCGAATCGGGTCCACGACGTCCTCGAGGCGCGGCCAGGCGGCGGGTGCGGCGACGGTCATTCGGGAACCTCCACGGCTGCCTCGGCGGAACGCTCACCGGCGAGGTCTCTCAGGAGCGTGCTCACCCTCACGCTGTACGCGATCGATTCGTCGAGCTCGAAGTGGAGCCGGGGAATGCTCCGGAGATTCTCGAGCCGCCTCCCCAGTTGAGCACGAACGAACCCCTCGGCGTGTCCGAGCGCATCGACGACCCTCTGGCGATCACCGTCATCTCCGACTGCGCTCACGCCGAGCCACGCCTCGCGCAAGTCCGGGCTCATCCGGACTCGCGAGATCGAAGCGAGCCGGACCCGCGGGTCCTTGATCTCACCGAGCATCATCGCCGAGATCTCTTCACGAAGCTGCTCGCCCACCCGCTCGCGGCGCGGGCTGCGAGCTCCGGAGCGAAGCGTCATGCGTTCTGCTGCTCCATCGTGAACGCCTCGAGGATGTCGCCCTCGCGGAAGTCGCTGAAGTCGGCGAGCGTGATCCCGCAGTCGTATCCGTGGGCGACCTCGCGGACGTCGTCCTTGAAGCGCTTGAGCGCGTCGATTCGGCTCTGGGCGATCTCCTTCGCATCGCGCAGGACGCGGCAGGTGGCGTTGCGCGTGATCCGGCCATCCAGGACGTGGCAGCCCGCGATCGCCGGCTTGCCGTCGACCTGATAGACCCGGCGAACCTCGGCTCGGCCCTGGGTGACCTCGATCATGGTCGGCTGGTAGAGACCCTTGACGGCCTTCTCGATGTCGTCGGTCACCTGGTAGACCACGTCGTAGAAGCGGACGTCGACGCCCTGCTCCTCAGCGGCCGCGCGAGCATGATCGTCGGGGCGGACGTTGAACCCGATCACGATCGCGTCGGTCACCGCCGCCAGGTTGACGTCGGACTCGCTGACCGCGCCCACCCCCTCGCCGACCACTTTGATCTTGACCGTCGGGTCCTCGATCTTGGTCACCTGGCTGCGCAGCGCCTCGAGCGAGCCGTTGGCTTCAGCCTTGAGGACGAGGTTGAGCGACTTCATCTCGCCTTCGGAGATGTTCTGCGCGAGGTCGGCGAGCGTGATCCGGCGCGCCGGCTGAGCGAGGCGCTGCTTCTCGGCGAAGCCCCGCTGCTCGGCCTTGGCCCGGGCGCCGCGCTCGGTCTCGACCACCTCGAAGATCTCTCCGGCCATCAGGACCTCGGACAGCCCGGTCACCACGACCGGCGTGCTCGGTCCGGCTTCCTTGACGCGCTTGCCGGTGTCGTCGACCAGGGCGCGAACCTTGCCGAATGCCGACCCCGCGACCAGGTTGTCGCCGACGCGAAGGGTGCCGTTCTGGACCACCAGCGTGGCGATAGCCCCGCGACCGCGCTCCAGGTGCGAATCGATGACCGTCCCGGCGGCACGGCCGCTCGGATCTGCCTTGGGCTCGACCAGGATGTCGGAGACGGTCAGCACGCTCTCCAGCAGATCGTCGATGCCTTCGCCGGTCCTCGCGCTGGTCCTGACGACCGGCACGTCGCCGCCGTAGGGCTGCTCGGCAACGACGCCGCGCTCGGCGAGTTGCTGAAGCGCGCGATCGGGATTAACGCCGTCCTTGTCGATCTTGTTCATCGCCACGACGATGGGTACACCCGCGGCGTGGATGTGCTGGATGGCTTCCTCGGTCTGCGGCATAACCCCGTCATCGGCGGCCACGACGAGAATCGCGACGTCGGTCACGTCCGCTCCTCGCGCGCGCATCGCTGTGAACGCCGCATGGCCCGGGGTATCGATGAACGTGATCAGGCGCCCGTTGCGCTCGACCTGGTATGCGCTGATGACCTGGGTGATCCCGCCTGCCTCGCCTGCGGCAACCTTGGTCTTGCGGATCGCGTCAAGCAGCGATGTCTTGCCATGGTCGACATGGCCGAGCACGGCCACGATCGGCGGCCGGGGGACCAGCGTCCCCGGAGCGGCGTTGGCGAGATCGATCAAGGGGTGTTTGCGTCGCCCCGCGGCAGGCGAGGTGTCCTTGGCCTGCTCCGCGACGGCCTCCTCAGACTCGGCCTCGAAGCCGAAGTGATCTGCGGCAAGGGCCGCGGTGTCGAAGTCGACCGACTGGTTGAGGGCGGCCACGACGCCATTGCTCATCAGGTACTTGATCAGCTGTGGACCCGACACCTCGAGGCGATCGGCGAGCTCAGCGACCGTGAGTCCTGCCGGCAGGGTGACTTTCTTGACCGTGGCTATGTCGATTCCTCCGTGACGAGCTCCCCCAGCGCTGCGGCGAGGGTGGGCTCGTCGATTACATCATCCCCGACCCGCAGCGAGCGCGCCAGGGATCGGTGCCGCCGTGACTGGCGCAGACAGGTGATACCCGTTTCCCGGCAGAGATACGCGCCCCGGCCGGGACAGCGGCCAGACCTGTCAAGGGTAACGCGGCCGGAGCCGGCGACGACCGCCAGCCGGATCAACTCATTCTTGGGGCGGACCCTCCGGCAGCCCGCACAGGTCCGCAACGGCGTCGAACCGCTCAATCCGGCTGATCGTCCGATGTGACGTCTGCCTGAGGGGCGTCGCCACGGATGTCGATGCGCCAGCCGGTCAGTCGCGCGGCGAGACGAGCGTTCTCGCCCCCCCGCCCGATCGCCAGGGAGAGCTGGTCGGCGGCCACCAAGATGTGGGCGGTTCGCGATTCGAGGTCGAGATCGACACCCCGGGCCACGGCGGGGATGAGGGAGTTCATGACGAAGGCGGCAGGGTCGGCGGACCAGGCAACGATCTGCACCTGCTCCTCGCCGAGCTCGGAGGTGACCGCCTGCTGGCGCACGCCGTTTCTGCCGATGCACGCCCCCTGAGGGTCCACATCGCCATCGGGCGCGTCGACGGCGACCTTGGTCCGGCGACCCGGGTCGCGCGCGATCGCACGGATCACGACCTGGCCGCTCTGCACCTCCGGCACCTCCTGCTCGATGAGCCGCTGGACGAGTTGCGGGTGGGATCGCGACACCACGACGATGGCGTCCGGTCCCTTGCGCCGGCCTTCGACGATCACCACCTTGATGTGATCGCGAATGGCGAGGCGCTCACCAGGGATCTGTTCTTCCGGTGGCAGCATCCCCGGGACCCCGGCAGCATCGACGTACCAGATCGTCCCCATCCGTCGCTCCACGATCGCGTCGCGGAGCACGCCTCGCTGGCTCGACCCCTCACCTAGGATCCGGCGCTGCTCGAAGCTCGCCAAGCGCTCGGCGACCGCGGATCGCGCGGCTGCCGCCGCCTGCCGGGGGAAGTCCGGAATGTCCACCTCGAGCGGCTGCTCCACACCCTCATCGTCGATGCGGTACACGACGAACGTGCCGGTGTCGAGGTTCACCCGGGCTCGAACCCGGGGGTCGTCGACGACGAGGCGACGGTAGGCGGCCGCCACCCCCTGCTCCACCGCGCCCGTGATGTCGGCTTCATTCAATGGCGTCGCGGCCGCGAGGTCACGCAGCGCGCTCAGGGTCGCGGCAGGAGCGGCCATCAGATGTCGACGACGATCCTGGCCGCCACCACCGCTTCGATCGAGAACGTGACCGCCTTCGTCGTCCTGCGATCACGGACCTCGATCTCGGCGGCATCGCCGGCGGCCGAGACGAGCCTGCCCTCGAGGACCAGCTCGGACTCCCCTTCGCGCAGCCGGACGTTCACGCGGCGTCCGATCGCCGCGACCCACTCCTCGGCGCGCCGGATCGGCCTCTCGGCGCCTGGGGAGCTCACCTCGAGACGGTAGGGGTGGTCGATCGGATCATTCACATCGAGCACTGCCGAGGCGGTGTTGGACGCGCGCTCGCAATCATCAAGGGTCACGCCGCCGCCGGCGCGGTCGATGACCAGTCGGAGCACGGCGCCGCGTCCGTGCCCCGACCAGTGAACGTCGACGAGCTCGATGCCGAGGTGCGCGAAGGATGGGCGCAGCAGCGACGCGATGCCGTTGACGTCTTCGGTGTTCATGTGTGGTGGTGCCGTCGGTGCGGGTGGGGCCTACGCCGTCCGGGGAGCGACCCGTCTCCTGCCGGCGGGTGGCGCGACCGCTCGCGAGCCGCGAGCCTTCTCCCATGCGACCAGGAGCGTGCTGGCGTTGAAGATCGAGCTGTACGTGCCGGTGACGATGCCGATCAGCAGCGCGAGGACAAACCCGCGGATCGAGTCGCCGCCGAAGATGACCAGCGACAGGAGCACGAACACGACCGTCAGCGACGTGTTCAGCGACCGGGTCATGGTCTGCACCGTCGAGAGGTTGATCACCTGGTCGAAGGTCAACCGCGGGCCGACACGGAGATTTTCCCGGACGCGGTCGAAGACCACGATGGTGTCGTGAATCGAGAACGCCACCGACGTCAGCACGGCGGTGACGAAGAGCGAGTCGACCTGGCCTAAGTTGGAGAAGTGGCCGAGGATCGCCCAGATCCCGGCGAGCACGAAGACGTCATGAAGGAGCTTGAAGAATGCGCAGGCGCTGAAACGCCACGGCGAGATCGCACGCTGGCGCCGGAACGCGAACGCGAGATACACGGCGATGGCGCCCGCGGAAACGAAGATCATGATGATCGCGCCCGTGACCAGGCTCGCGGCGATGGTGGGCCCCACCTGCTGCACGCTGATGTCCGGCTGGCCGTTGTTCGTGGCGATCGTGAAGTTGCTGTTCAGCGTGTTCTGGATCTGCACGAGCTGCGTGCTGTCCGATGGCAGCGTTGAGATGGCGAAGCGACTCCGGTCGGTGCCCCGAATGCTCTCGGCCTGCACCTGCGGGCGCAGGCTGGCGAAGTTGTTGTCCATGACCGAGGCGACCTGCGCCTGGGTGACGGGTTTGGTGAAGCCGACGTCGACGACGTTGCCGCCCTTGAAGTCGATCCCGAGGTTGAAGCCCCAGAACAGAATCGCCAGGATGCCCGGGATGATGACCGCGAGGGAACCGGCGAAATACCAGTTGCGGTTCTTGACGATGTCGAAGCGGCCGCGCGGCGGATGCTCTGCGAATTCCTCGTGGATCTCGGTGTAGAGGCGAGGGTCGCGCCCGATCCTCCAGTTCAGCACCCATGCGAACAGCGAGCGAGTGATCGTGATCGCCGTGAAGAACGACACGATGACGCCGATCGCGAGGGTGATGGCGAACCCTCGTACAACGTCGGTGCCGAAGAAAGCAAGAATCGCGCAGGTGATCAGCGTGGAGATGTTGCTGTCACGAATGGCAGGAAAAGCGCGGCGGAAGCCCGTCTCCACGGCGAGAGGCACACTTCTCCCATGGCGCAACTCGTCGCGGGTGCGCTCGAATATCAGGACGTTGGCATCGACCGCCATGCCGACGCTCAGGACGAAGCCCGCCAGTCCCGCCAGGGACAGGGTCACCGGGATGAGCTTGAACAGGGCCAGCACGATCGCCGCGTAGACGAAGAGGGCAACCGTGGCGAGCAGGCCGGGGAAGCGGTAGTAGCCGATCATGAATATCACCACGATCAACAGCCCGATGCCGCCCGCGATCAGGCTGAGGGTCACCGATTGCTGGCCGAGGGACGCGCTCACCGTGGTGCTGGCGACCGTGGTGATCTCCGCCGGCAGCGCGCCCGCGCTGATGAGGTTGGCCAGGGTCGTGGCCGTGTCGTTGGTGAAGCCGCCGGTGATCTCCGTCTGGTTGCTCTGCCCGCCGCCGGTGACGAACGGCGCGGTCAGGACATCGTTGTCGAGGAAGATCGCGATCTGCGCGAGCGGGCTCGACGGATTCGACAGATAGACGTTGTAGGCAGCCTGCGTGATCTTCGACCACTCGTTCGCCCCGGTTCCGTTGAAGTTGACCTGCACGCCGATCTGCCCGTTCTGGTCGGGCTGCACATTCGCCGAGATCACCGTGGAGGCGTCGAGGTTCTGGTCGATCTTCCAGTGGTAGCCGGTTGGGTAGAGCTGGGTGTTGCCGAACTGGGCGACGTCGTAGTGGCCCTTCTGGTCGTTGATGAGCGCCGCGCTCGGAGGGATCGTCGCGGCTCCCGGGACCGGCGTCGCGAAGTAGAGGCGCTGTGTGGTCCCGATCGTGTCGACAGCCTGCTTGAGGCTGACACCCGGCAGCTGGACGAGGATCTGGTCGTTGCCCTGGGCCTGGACGCTCGCCTCGGAGACGCCGAGCGAGTTGACGCGAAGGTCGAGGATCGGGATCGTCGCCTGCTGGGCGTCCTGAAGCGTGTGCCCGTTCGGGGGACCGTTGCGGCAGTCCAAGTTGGGGTTGTCGAGCCCGTGACAGATCTCGATGGTCAGCTCGGTGCCGCCCTGGAGGTCGAGCCCCTTGTGGATGTACAGCTGCCGGCCCAGGAACGATGGCGTGGTTGTGAGCGTCTGGCCGAGTGGCTGGTGGACGACCAGGTAGCGGTAGATGAGGCTGTAGCCGTCGATGAAGAAGGCGCCGACCACCACCAGGAGGACGACGGCCAGCCGGAATCGCGTAATCCTGAACACGGGTGGTCCAGTCTACCGGGGCGCCG
>JBAPOS010000193.1:0-22875 GCA_049279755.1 Candidatus Dormiibacterota bacterium
ACGATCGTGCGCCCGCGCTGACGTGGGCGGCGAGCGCGCGCACGTTGGTCGTGCCGATCTTGGTGAGCTGGCGCAGCGCGACGGCAGCGCCGGTGGTCGATGATCCGGCTGCCGCTGCCGGGAATGCACCTGCACCCGCCGCGACAAGCGTGACCGCGCCCAGGAGGGCTGTGACTCGGACAAAGGCTCGCATCCCCTCGCTCCTACAGATACTGGTTTCTGTACGCGTGTCCCCACACGTCCGCCAGGCCCAACTTGCCGGGCGTGGCGCGAATGATGCGCTTCTCATGCAGCGACTATCAAGGGGGCTGTTAGGCGGAGGCATCGTCTTCTTCATAGGTGGTTCTGCGTACCCTTGTGTGGAGGACTCAGCCAATGGGAGGGAGTGGTGATGCGAGGCCAACGACCAACCGGAGCGATAAACCGCCGCGGACCCTGCGTGCCGAAGCTACCTTCTGCTGCGGCGATGACAGTGATCGCCACAGTGGCGGCGCTCGGCGTACCTACTCGAGCCCCTGCTGCGTCGCGCTCGCCGATCACGTATAGCGTGAGCGCGATTGCGGACGTGAGCCGTGTATGTACAGGTCAGAATGCGGAAGTCGAGCAGGCGACGGATGCCTCGGGTCGCTATGTGTATGAGCTCTGGATGGGTTGCAAAGGAATCGCATTTGCTCGGTCCGCGGACGGCGGCCACCACTTCGGGTCGCCGATCAACGTACCTGGGTCGGTCGCTTCGAGTTGGGATCCAGCCCTTGCCGTGGCACCCAACGGCACCGTCTACGCCTCCTTCATGATCACCAGGAAGGGCTACACGTATCCGGTGGTCTCAGCGTCCTTCGACCACGGTATGACCTTTCCCCAGGTCGCGTCACTCGTGCCTCCAATCACGCAGAACTGGGGAGATCGAGACTTCATCGCCGTCGCTCCGGACGGAGCAATTTACGTGACATGGGATTACGGGCCAAGTGCCGCCGCAGTCACGTACATCTGTAACCCCGCTGGTAGCTGCGCCTTCGCAACCGGCGACCTCAATGTTGTGATCCAGAAGTCGACCGACGGAGGCAAGACCTGGGGACCGATCATCCCGGTGAGCCCCGGCTTTCCCGCCAGCGGCGGTGACAGCGCACCGCTCGTGATCGAGCCGAACGGCCGGATCGACCTCGAGTACCAGGGGTATCACATCACCAACGACGCCACCTACACGATGACACCCGCGCACAGCTATTTCACTTCATCCGACGATGGCGGGAGCACGTGGTCAACTCCGGTGCAGGTCGGACCCGAGCGCCTGACGATGTCCAAGGCAGAGTGGTGGATCGATGGTGCCATCGGAATCGACGCGGGCGGAAACCTCTACATGACCTGGGACACCCAGCATCAAGGGCGAGACATCGGGTGGCTGGCCTACTCGACCGACCATGGCAGGACGTGGTCCACGCTTGAGCGCGTCACGCCGGATAACGACAACGCGACGCATATCGTTGAGGTCGCCGGAGGCGCTGCAGGCATCGCGTATGTCGGCTGGCTCGCCGACAATTCTGCGCGCGGCTATGCGGAGTACCTGCGTGCTTTCTCGATCACCCAAGGTTGGCTATCGGCTCCGGTTCGGGTCTCAACCAGTTTCGGAGACCCGTCGGTCTGGCCGGGCGACACTTTCGGGATCTCCGTCCTACCACGGACGCCGGATTTCGCCGGCGTCAGCGACCAGGGCTCGCTGGTTGTCAGTTGGGGCAGCGCGATCAGCGATCAACGACACCCGAAGTCAGCCATCTTCGCCGCCGTCGTGTCCGTTACGTAGACAGCGGTGGGCTTCACAAGCGCGTCATCGCTGCGAGCCATGCCTCCACCTGTTGCGCATCCTCGATCTGGGTATCCATGCGGGCTGCATCGATACTGTCCACATTCCAGCCGTCGGTGAACGTCTCACGCAACTCTCGCTGAGTCAGACGCCGTGGGCCCCAGTCGCCGGGCTCGCGCTCGCTGAAGCACAAGAGGAAGAGATGTCCTCCCGGACGGAGCACCCCGCGAACGCTGTGTGCATAGCGAGGACGGTCCTCGTCATCAAACACGTGAAACACCCCCGAGTCAGTGGCCGTGTCGGACGTCTCGCGGTGCTCACCGAGATCGAGAACGTCCGCGACGTCGAATCGGATCGAGACGCCGCGGTTCGCTGCTTTGTCGCGCGCTTGACGGATCGCCTCTGGAGATCCGTCGACGCCGACAACCTCGAGCCCCGCCATCGCGAAGGAGATGGCGTTCTCGCCGCTGCCGCAGCCGAGGTCGATGACTCGGCCGGTGATCCGGCCTGCTTCGACCAAGCTCACCAGTTCAGGTTGAGCGCGACCGATGTCCCAGGGAGGCGAACCTTCGAGATAGGCGGTCTCGAAGCGGTCAGCCATGTTGCGAGCATACGCCCGAGCCAAAGAATCCTCGGGGCATCGAGCGAAAGCTGACGGGCGCCTTCCTTTAGGCTGCGCGGAGTGAGCGCGACGGTGACCCTCGAGCCCTGGGGCAGCGACGACCTGCCGCTGCTCGAACGTCTGATGGGCGACCCGCGCATGACCGAGCACCTCGGCGGCCCCGAGAGCCCCGACAAGCTGCGCGAGCGACAGGCCCGCTATGAGCGGCTCGAAGGTGGCGATCGTATGTTCAAGATCGTCGACGTGGCGAGCGGCGTCGGTGTCGGGTCGGTCGGTTTCTGGACGAAAGAGTGGCGCGACGAGCAGGTCTATGAGGTCGGTTGGATGGTCGTGCCGGAGTTCCAGGGCCGCGGCATCGCGGTTGCGGCGACCGCGCTGGCGATTGAGCTCGCCAAGTCCGACAACACGAGCCGCTTCATGCATGCCTTCCCGAACGTCGACAACGCGCCGTCGAACGCGATCTGTCGCAAGCTCGGCTTCGAGCTGCTCGAGGCGCGCGAGTTCGAGTTCCCGAAAGGGCACTTCATGACGTGCAACGACTGGCGTCTGGACCTGCGCGCCTTGGCGCACGCTGACGTCTAGAGTCCCCGCCATGTGGAGGCGATTCCCAGCTCACGGGTGGACTCCAGATCTGGCGACCGTCGGCCTGGTGGTGTTCGGGTTCTCGGTGGTGAGCGCTGCGTCTGGACTGCAGTTGGCGAACGCTGCCCTCGGCGAGGTCTTCAACATACCTCCCCCCGGCTATGTCAGCTTCCCGAGCGGCCCGTTTACATTTCCCCTCGCCGTGCGGGTTGCGGCGGGGTCTGCCTTCATCGTGGGGTGCGCTGCTGCGTTCGCAGCTGCGGGGGGGCTCGCGCTTTGCGCTCGTGTGCATTGGGGTGCAGCGCTGACCGCGGGTGCGCTTGGGGTGCAAGCCGCGGCGACCGTCGTCAACCTCATCGCCGAACCTGGCGGGGTGTTGATGATCGAGCGAGTGCTCTCAGTGATCTGGACGGCGGTACTGATCTGCGTGGTGACTGGCTTTCGCCCGTCTCTCCCAAGGTCTACGAAGGTCGAATCAGCGACCACCGGATCATGGATGGAGGAAACGTTCGCAGCCGACCGTGACAAGAGTCCCGCGGATTAACGCCCACTTGTTGACACCGCGACCAGCCTCGAACGGCGGAGGCCGAGGCGGCGCGACCCCGCTTGCCCCACACGGGATTCGGCACTGCCGATAAGTCACGGGTGATAGAACGAAGCAGCCTGGCGGGGGAATCTGTGACGCGCCAACGATCCGCGCGTGCTGCTGTGCTGACCATGTTCTTTGTCAATGGCGCGGCCCTGGCAACATGGCTGCCGCTGATACCCGCGGTGCAGCAGAGGCTCGCCCTGAACGCCAGCGAGCTCGGCATTGCTCTCTTTGGCGTGGCGGTTGGGGCGGTGATCGCCACGCCGTCAACGGGGTGGCTGGTGGGGCGGGCGGGCGGCCGAAGAGTCGTGACCCTGGGCGCAATCGTCGGCTGCGTCGTTCTGCCACTCCTGCCGTCGGCGCCGACGCTACCAGTGCTTACCCTCACTTTGGTCGTCTTTGGCGCTGCCCTCGGAACGATGGACGTTGCGATGAACATACACGGCTCCGTCGTCGAAGCCTTGTATCAGAGGCCTCTCATGTCGACGTTCCACGGCCTCTACAGCATTGGAGGGTTCGTCGGCGCACTCATCAGCGGTGCGCTCGCGGCGCTCGGCATTGCGCCGTTCGATCGCGCACTTGGGCCCGCGCTGGTTCTGGGTGCGGCCGCCATCGCCGCGCACCAATGGCTTCCGGCACAGCCACACACGGCGAGCAGACCACCCAGGGCCCGCATACGGCTCAGCAGGCTCTCATTGCCGATGGCGGCGCTCGGACTTATGGCTTTCTGCAGTCTCCTGGCAGAGGGAGCGAGCGGAGATTGGAGCGCCATATACCTCCACAAGTCGCTCGGGGCAGACGCGGCCTTCGCGGCAACTGCATTTGCGGCGTTCTCCGTCGCAATGGCGTTGGGACGCTTGAGCGGCGACTGGCTCACGAGCCGCCTGGGCGCCACTCAGGTATTGCGCGGCGGTGGTGCCCTCGCTGCCCTGGGGTTGACCGCGACGTTGCTCGTTGGTCGGCCTGCGTTCGCGGTCGGCGGATTCGGTTTGATTGGTCTCGGTCTCGCCAACGTGGTCCCAACGGTCTTCAGCGCCGCCGGTCGATCGAGATCCCTGCCGCCACGGGTGGCGATAGCCGCAGTCGCGTCGACTGGCTACGCGGGGCTCCTGGCCGGCCCTCCGTTGATCGGTTTCGTCGCGCAGGCGTTCACCCTTACGCGGGCATTGATCGTGGTGGTTGTCTGCTGCGCGTTGATCGCACTGCTGGCGCCGATGGTCCGGCGCTTCGGTTGATCGGCGAGCGTCTGGCTCGACCGCTCGAGTACTCCGCCTAAAGCTGCCAGAGAGGGGTCGTCAGGTGGTCGATGCGGCATGGTACGCAAGCGTAAACTTCAGTGCCCATGCCAGTGAATCGTGGGCCGAGTTTCGCGCGCTACCGCTCGGCCATCGCTGCGGCAGCCGCGCTCGAGGCTGCCAAGGCTGATAAGGCAAAGAGAGAGCGCGAGCAGGCAGCCGAGCTTTCCCACGCGGAGGCGTGGCGCACACCCCCAGACCTCGGCCCTGCGCAAAGTCGGGACGTCGCCTGAGCGACGCCTGACTGGATCAGCCACGAAGTTGGTCCGCCCGGCTACGAAACCGATCACTCCGAGCTTGACAAACGCTCCAAGCAAATCCACATACTTGTCGACCTATCCGCCCTGGCTTCGTACGGCTTAGCCGGAGGCGGCGCGTCAACCCGTGGACAGGGGAATCCAGAAGATGAAGAGGGTTGGATCCATTCGTCACACGATGATTGCCGGCGCCCTGGGCAGCCTCGGCCTCGCCAGCGTGGCACCTGGGATCGCGCTCGCAACCCAGACGGCGGCAGTAGCTCCGATCCCGGCGGTGACAGGGCACCTCCTCGGCCACTTCTCGGGCCTGGGACCGCCGACCACTCTGCAATGCGAGGCCACCTTGGGCATCGCATGCTTCACGGTGCTGCAGCTGCAGAAGCACTACGACCTCGCGCCCCTCTACGCCCAGGGCCTGACCGGCGCCGGCAAGACCATCGTCATCATCGACTCATATGGCTCGCCGACGATCCAGAAGGATTTGCAGAGGTTCGACCGCGCGATGGGGCTTCCTAACCCGTCGTTGAGCATCATCCAGCCGGAGGGAGCCATTCCGCCGTATGACCCGACCAACGCCACCATGGGCGGCTGGGCGTCGGAGACCACCCTCGACGTGGAGACGTCGCATGCAATGGCACCGGGTGCCAACATCCTTCTGGTCGAAACGCCCGTGGCCGAGACCGAAGGTGTGACGGGCTTCCCGCAGATGATGGCCGCCGAGAATTACGTGATCAATCACCATCTCGGTGACGTGATCTCGCAGAGCTTTGGTGCCACTGAGGAGACGTTCCCAAGCAAGGCATCCCTCCTGAGCCTGCGCTACGCGTACAAGAACGCAGTGGCCCACAACGTGACCGTGCTCGCCTCCTCGGGCGATACCGGCGCGACCAACTACGAGCTCGACGGCGCCACGCTGTACTCCACGGCCGTGAACTCCTGGCCGTCGTCCGACCCGCTCGTCACCTCGCTTGGTGGCAGTGAGTTGTACGCGAACAGCGCCGGCCATGCGCTGCCGCTTTCTGACGACACCGTCTGGAACGATGGATTCGGCGCCGGCGGCGGTGGCGTGTCAGAGTTCTTCGACCGCCCCTCGTACCAGAACTCGGTGAAGAGTGTCGTGGGTGACTCGCGTGGCACGCCCGATATCTCCATGAGCGCTGCGGTGAATGGAGGCGTGGACCTCTACCTGGGGTTTGTCAACACAGGCTACGGGATCACGGCGCCCGGCTGGTATGTGTTCGGCGGCACCAGCGAAGCGTCGCCGCTGTTCGCCGGCATCGTCGCGATCGCGGATCAGGCTGCACACCATGACCTCGGACTCCTCAATCCCGCGCTGTACAGCCTTCAGGGCGACGAGGGAATTGTCGACATCACTGTAGGCAACAACTCCTTCGCCGGGGTCACCGGTTACAACGCCGGACCTGGGTACGATCTGGCGAGTGGTCTCGGCACCGTCGATGCCAGCAGGCTCGTCCACGAACTAGCTCACTGAGAAAAGCCGAAGGGGCCGGGACCAAGTCCCGGCTCCTTCGACGCCTTGTGCCGAATCCAAGCGGGGCACGACCTTAGCGCCACTCCCGGATGCGGCGGGCATCCATTCGTCGCTATCGTCCAAACCCCCACGCCACCATAAGCGGGAACTCTGCGCGCCACAGCTTGGCTCCGTGCGACACATTCCGTTCGCTCATCACAACGTCCGCACCTGCATCGCGCAGCGCGCCCGCCCACCGGGTCGCGTTGTCGAGGAAGAACGGCTCGAGCGTGCCGCCGAAGAGGTACACGCGCGGAAGGGAGGACGGCATCTCGGCAGGCGGTTTGTAACCACCGCCTGGCGAGCCAGAGAAGACCGCACCGTAGACGTCTGGATGGCGAAGCCCCAGGGCGAGCGCGAGCTCTCCACCCGCCGAGTAACCGAACACCGCCGTGCGTTCGGTGGGCAGCGCGACTCCGAAACGCGACCGCGCCCATCGGCGGACGTCATCGACGAAGAACCTCTCGTGTGCCGCGAACCGTTCCGGGTCAAAGGGCGGTGAGTACTCATGGAGCCGAGGCATCTCTTCGGCGAGCCCGTGAACGCCGACGATCATCGTGGACGGTGCATCGGACGCTTCGAGGAAACGACCCCACTTCGAGAACCCCTGACCGTCACCGGCGAATACGACTGCCTCGGGCGGATCCGGCGGGACGTACACCGTCACCTGCCGACCACCGTCGTAGTCGAGGGTCTCGGTGACGAGCTCTCCCGCCATGGGGGCGGCACGCGGTGATTCCGGCAGTGATTCGCGGCCGCTCGCGGCCTCCAGGTTCATCCCTGAGGTCACCTCAGAAACGGTGCTGACGCAGGACGTAGGTGTGCGCGAGCTTGTCGTGCCAGCCCTGCTTGTACGTGTCCAGGCCGGCCCAGATGAGGCCGATACAGAGCACCCAGATGCTGAGCAGGTAGCCGAAGAAAGATGACGGCGATGCGCTCATCGCCGGAGTATGCGTTTGGGTGGGAGTGGTCTACCGCACCAGCGTTGAGTGCTTCACTTATCGATCAGCCGGAGGCACCGCTGAGTGCTTGTCGAGCCAGGTTGGCGATGTCGGCGTTGGTGTTCGCGTGGCCGGCGATACCCCAGCCACCATCGGGCGACTCGACGATGAGAACCCAGGTGCGAGCGGCGAGCTCGGGGTCACCGGCGGCCGCGACGACGATTTCCGTCAGCTCCCTGACCACGCCAAGCTGCTTGTCCCGGTTCAGAACGCCCGCCGGGGTCAGCACCTGCACGCGGATGTGACGAGCATCACTCGACACGTCTGAGATCGCGTCGGCCGCAAGGTCGTGGATGAAGGCTGCGGTATTGTCCTTGAACAGGGGAATCGCCGGGACGCCCTCCCAGCGCATCACGGCCGCGGCGAGGTCGCGCGCCAGCGTCTTGCGGTCGTTGAACGTTCCCGAGGCTGCGTACACATCGATCATCGGCATGGTTGAGGTCTCCTTGTGTTCAGTTCACGCTTGGCGTTGCGCGCTGGTGACGGGTTCCTTGTTCCCAGGGCCGCCAACCGTTTGAGCTGCGGACTCGATCAGCTGCACGACCTCGTCAGGGTGGGACACCATCGCAACATGACTGGAGGGGACTTCGATGGTTGTCGCGCCCATGCGCTTGGCGAACGCGCGCTCTGCGTCCGGTGGAATGGCCTCGTCGTTGGTGGCCACGAGATACCACGAAGGCAGCGACTTCCATGCCGGCTCCCCCATGGCGTCCTCGAACGTGCTCAACGAGATTGGCTGCTGAACGGCGCACATGACGTTGGCCGTCGCCGGATCGACGTCTCCGGCGAAGTGCGCCACGAAGTCCTCACTGGGCAGCCAGCCGAAGCCTTGCTCGTCGACGATCAGGTGCGCCAGCGCGGGTGTTGGTGGCCCACTGCTGAGGAGCGCTCCGAGAGACTCTCCCTGGTCGAGGCCGAACGCGGCGATGTACACGAGCGCCGCGACGTTCGGGTGTTCCGTGCCGAGTGCGGTCATGATCTGCCCACCGTAGGAGTGACCTGCAACCACAGTTGGGCCGCTCTGGCGGACGAGCACCTGGCGGAGTCGTGCGACATCGTTGGCGAGCGACGTCTCCGGGAACTGCGGCGCGGTTACCGCGTAGCCCTTTGCCTGCAGCGATTGGATCACGGCGCTCCAGCTCGATCCGTCGGCCCATGCGCCATGGACCAGTACAACGTTCGGCTTGTCGCTCATCGGAGTGTCCTCGTGTCGGGGGTCTGACTGACCACCATCCTGGGTGGAGGAGGATCGCTTCGCTTGAGTAGGACGACTGAATCTTCAGTCGCCGACGGCGCTCGCGAGACCTTCGCGCAGCTGTCCGCGTCCGGTGATGCCGAGCTTGGGATAGACGCGATAGAGATGGGAGCCGATGGTGCGATGCGACAGAAAGAGTCGTTCGCCGATTTCCCGATTGGACAGGCCCGCGGCCGCGAGCCGTGCAATCTGGAGCTCCTGAGCCGACAGACGGTCGCGGGCATCCGGAGTGCGAGGGCCGACCGTTTCACCTGTCGCGCGGAGCTCATGTCGCGCTCGCTGTCCCCACGCCGCTGCACCGAGCAGGTCAAACAGCTCGATGCTACGGCGCAACGGTTCGCGCGAGTCAGCGCTCCGTCGCTGACGGCGCAACCAGGTGCCATACGAGAACATCGTCCGCGCCTGCAGGAACGGGTACTGCGATAGGTCACCCGAGAGTGCTGCGGCGAAGAGCGCTGGGGCGTCATCGTCAGAAGCTAGAAGCGGTCTCGCGCACGCCAATCCGAGGCAGAGGAGTGGCGGACTGCTCCGCGTGGCGACCTGTTCGAGGTCTGCCATCACAGGGAGGAGACTCTCAGCGTGCCCGCTTCGCGCCGCAGCCTCAGCGATGTCAAGGATTGCGTTCCACCGCATGAAACGATGAAAGGCGTCGCCGTTTTCGTCGAAGACGGGCCAGAGATGACGAAACGCTTCGTCGTTCCGCCCGTCCCCGAGTGCGGCTGCACCACGAGCGAGGTGCGCCGTCGCCAACAATGGAGGGCTCTTGATGGACAGCACCCTGCGTTCGGACGCAGCCAGCGTGGCCTCGAGGTCGGTAGCCTTTCCGAGTAACGCACTGGCAAGTGCGGCCATCAGCTCGCCCGTGACACCGTACTGGGGTTGGCGGGTGTCGCGCGCCAAGGATGCGGCCTCCTCGCCGGCCGATACGGCAGCACTCCAATCACCGGTCTGCGTCGCGGTCCATGCATAGTGGACGAGCGCTTGCGTCAGCGGCCCGAGTCGTATCTGTGCACGGAGGCCATCAACCGCGCTGGCCAGCAAACGCGCGGCCAACGCGAAATCACCCGACTTCTCGGTCGCGATCCCGACGAGCATCTCGGCTCCCGCATCCGCCAGCTCAGCGCGCCGAAGACGAGAGGCGTGCTTGAGAACCCCTTGTCCCTCCGCTTCAGGGTCCGCCATCGCGATCACCGCGAGCAGGCGCGGATCATCGTCGCCAACGCCGAGCTGCTTTGCCGCGTCGACGAGGTACCGGCGGGTACGGACCCGAGGATTGGTCCACCAGCAGCGATGCGCGATTGGCAGCAGCGACCTCAGCGCCATGTCGCTGTCACCGCTCTCGGAAATCTCGTGGGCGAGCGTCACGAACGTCTTCGTCGCGCCCGTCTCGAACCACACGTCGCCGCTGATCACCTCGTTGAGCCACGCGAGTCTGGCTGCCGCACCTCTGCCGAGGTCGGGCGGGCTGATCTGATCGAGCAGCCTGCGGACATCGTCGACGAGCCCCAGCTCGTATGCGGCCTCGGCCGCTGCCAGCGATCGCTCGCTCTTCTTGCGCGGCTCAACGCTCAATGCGGCGGCGCGTTCGAGGGCGGCGCCGGCCACTGCCACTGCCCCACGACGCACGGACGCATGTGCGTGATCCTCAAGCGCCACCGCGACCTCCTCGTCGCTGCCGGTGGCCGCCATGGCCCGATGCCAGAGCCGGCGCTCAGAGTCGTGGACAACCACTGCAAGTGCGCCATACATGGCTTGCACCTGGAACGACGGCGCAGCCTGACGAACAGCCGAACGGATCAACGGGTGCCGGTACTGCACCGCACCGTCGCGCACGTCGATCAACCCTGCCGCGACTGCGGGCTCGAGCGCTGCCGGCGATACCGGCGACCCTTGAACCATGGTCGCCGCCTTAATGACCTCGACGAGCGCTGCGCGGCTGTCGAGGGCGACTGCGAGCAGAGCCAAACGTGACTCGTCAGTGAGGTCGCGAAGGCTCGTGGCGAATGCCTGCTCCAGGCGCGCGTTGAGGGTGGTCGGCGCCGAGACGAGGCGATCGGGAGAAGCGGCCGAGAAGGACCCGGTGCGCGGGAGTTCGACAAGGGCAAGCGGATTGCCGGCGGCTTCGGCGAGAATCCGAGCACGAGACACCGGATGCAGTCGGGGCGCGCCACGGTCGAGAAGCGCGCCTGCCTCTCCGGCGCTGAGACGACCCAGCTCGACGATCGGTAGGCGAGCCTCCTGGAGCGGCGACGCGTGCCCCGCTCGCACTGTCGCGACCAGCGCCATGGGTACGTGTGCCAGTCGCCGGGCGATGAACGTGAGCACGCCAAGGCTCGGGCGATCAACCCAATGCGCATCGTCAACGAGCAGGACCAGTGGATTGGCATCCGCGGCGTCGCTGATGAGCCGGAAGGCAGCCATCGCGACTCGGAACGGGTCAGGGTCGACCCCGGTCGCCATGCCAAACGCAGCCTCGAGCGCCAGGCGTTGCCCATCAGGCAGGAGTTCGACGCCGCCGATGACGGGGAGGAGGAGCTGATGCAGGCCGGCGAACCCAAGCTCCGCCTCGGCCTCCGCCCCGACCGTTGCGAGCACGGTGACGCCTAACTCCTGCGCGTGCTCGCGCACGTGATCAAGCATCGCCGACTTCCCGATGCCCGCTTCTCCGCTGATCACGAGCGCGCCGCCTGCCTCGTGAAGGCGATTCACGAGGGCGTCGAGGCGCTCGAGCTCAGGGTCGCGCCCGATCAGTTCCTGAGCCGAGTGGGTCATGACCCGAGAATAGAGAAGAGGTCGTCGAGGTGCCCTGGCGGGCCGACGGTTCAACCGCGGTCGTATGGCGTATACGCCGAGGGGCGTACGTCAGCAGCCGCGCCCGGGCGGATGACGCTGCCGTCGCGGGCGGTTAGGGTGAGGCACATGACCAGCCGTGGGCCGATCGCTCTCCTCCGCATTGAACTCGGCGCATCCTAGCCGAGGCATGACCGACCTCCCGCGATCCCGAGTGTCCCGCGGCGGGGAGTTCACAGCGAGTGCATCGCCGCGCGCGCTCTGGGCGGAGATGGCGCGACGAGCGCCTGTTGTGGCCGACCTGATCCCGGCGCTTGTCCTGACGGCCTTCCTGGTGGGGGCGAGCACCGCTCAGCAGCACGCCACCGGTGACGCGCACCGGATCGGGATCGGCGGCTACCTGTTGCTCGTCGGCGCAGGGATGGCATTGGCGCTGCGGCGGCGGTGGCCACCGCTCGCGTATGCCGCCTCGCTCGCCTGCACGGGCACCTACCTTCTTGTGGGCGATCCACCAGGGCCGATTCTGCTGGCCCCGTTTCTCGGACTGGTCGTCGTCCTGGCAGCGACAAGGTCGCTGCAAATCTGGATCGTGTCGGTGCTCGGCGGCGCCGGGGTGCTGTCCGCGGTTCACGGTGCTGTGTACGGATGGTCGTGGCCGGTGGCGCTCTTTGCCGCTGTCTGGGTGTGCGTCGCTGGGCTGGCGGGGATCGCTCTCGACGCGCGGCGGCGCTTTCTCAGGGAATCGCGGGCGAGGGCGGAGTGGACGCAGCGGAGCCGCGAAGAGGAAGCGCGCCGGCACATGGTTGAAGAGAGATTGCGGATTGCTCGCGAGATGCACGACGTCATCGGACACAGCCTGGCGGTGATCAGCCTGCAAGCGGGCGTCGCGGAGCACCTCCTTGCGAGCCGGCCCGAGGAGGCTCGCAAAGCCGTCACCGCCATCCGCGGCGTGAGCAAGCAAGCACTGACCGAGCTTCGCAGTGAGCTGGCCGCGCTTCGGGGCGAAGGTCTCGGGGGTGTGGATCGCAGGCCGACACCAGGGCTTTCGGCGCTGCCGGCACTGGCGGCGCAGATGCGCGATGCGGGACTGCAGATCGACCTGGAGCTTCCGGAGCGCGGCGACGAGGTCCCCGAGATTGTCTCGACTGCCGCCTACCGAATCGTGCAGGAGTCGTTGACCAACGTGGCCCGGCACGCCGGTTCCGGCGCGAGGGCGAGCGTGCGCGCCGTGCTCGAGCCTGACCGCCTCGAGCTGGAGGTCGTCGACGACGGCACCGGAGTCAGTGAGCCACCTCGCGAAGGCGGCGGCCTCCAGGGGATGCGCGAGCGCGCCGCGGCCCTGGCCGGCGCCTTCTCGGCGGCCAGACGCCCCGAAGGGGGATTCCGGGTATGGGCCTCACTGCCACTGGGGAGACGGTGAGCGTCCGGGTGGTGCTCGCCGACGACCAGGCATTGATCCGCGTCGGTCTTCGCGCCCTCGCCGAGGCGGAGCCCGACATCGAGGTGATCGGAGAGGCCGCTGACGGCCAGGAAGCGTTACGGGTTGTGCGTGAGCTGCGACCCGACGTGGTGGTGATGGACATTCGCATGCCGGTCCTTGATGGGTTGGAGGCGACGCGACTGATCGCAAGCGACCCCCAGCTGTCGGGTGTCCGCGTGCTCGTTCTCACCACCTTCGAGATCGACGAGTACGTGTTCGAAGCCCTTCGCGCCGGGGCAGGAGGGTTTCTTCTCAAAGATGCGGAGCCGACAGAGCTGCTCCGTGCAATTCGTGTCGTGGCAGCGGGTGACTCGCTGCTTTCGCCGGCCGTGACGCGGCGCGTCATCGAGGCCTTCAGCGCCCGCCCGGCGCCGGTCGCACCACGCACGAAACTGCTGGTGGATCTCACCGAGCGTGAGCGTGAAGTTGTGGCACTGGCCGGCTGCGGGCTCTCCAATGACGAGATCGCCGAACGGCTGGTGATCAGCCCGGCGACGGCGCGCACCCATGTGTCTCGATCCATGCAGAAGCTCGGCGCGCGGGATCGTGCGCAGCTCGTGGTCTTTGCCTACGAGACGGGGCTCGTGTCGCCGGGCCAGGCGCTGGCGTAAGCGAGTCGTCGCGCGGCTACGCAGCGCGACGTAGCCGAAAGTGTCGCTTCCCAACGGACGACAAGACCACTGCTCGCCTCCGACGATGGTGCCGTTGGCATCCAACGCACACATCGGAGGTACATGACATGCCCGGATACTGGGTCGGCGGCGGCTTCGGCTTTTGGTGGATCTTTCCGTTGGTCTTCGGCGCCCTGTGGCTCACCGTGATCTGCCTCTTCCTCTGGCGCGGTCGCCTGTGGTGGAAGGGTGGCCATGGCACCACGCCAGACGCTGCCGCGGTACTCCGCGAGCGGTTTGCGCGCGGTGAGATCGACACCGACGAGTACCAGCGTCGCCTTCGGGTGCTCGATGGGCGGTGAGCAGCGTGCTCATCGCCTCGGCCTCGCATCGTGCGTGCCATGCGACGCCCCCTGGTGCGACGCCCGGGGGCGTCTTCACGTTCAGTCGCGAAGCGCAGACGCCGGTTCAGGCAGTGCTGGCTCGGCGCGTCTGTGCACTTTCCCAGGCGTGGTAGCCGCCGAGGATGTCCGACACGTCCCCGAAGCCCGCACGGCGCAGCAAGCTCGCCGCGATCGACGAACGATATCCACCCGCACAGAACACAACGGTGGGTCGGGATCGATCAAGAGTTTGCATCAGATCACGCAGTCTCGGCACGGGGAGAATGGACGCACCGGGTATTGAGCCTTCATCGGTTTCGCTCGGATTTCGGACATCGACGACCTGCAGAGCGGAGATGGTGCGCCGCCGTTCCTCAAAGGCGCGGACCGTGAGACGCGATCCCGTCTGGACGAGCTCTGGGTGCTCCTGGAACACCTCGTAGAGGTTCTCCACAAAGCCAACGACGTGGTCGTAGCCGATCCGGCCCAGCCGTACCTTGGCCTCGAGCTCGGTACCAGGCTCCGCGAGCAGCACCACCTTCTCGTCTGGGTGAACCACGCTGCCGACGTACTGGGCAAACCGACCTTCAAGGCCCACGTTCACCGAGCCCACCAGGTTGCCGGCCGCGAACGCCCCAGGGTCGCGTGTATCCAGGAGAATCGCACCCTGGCCGGCATGCTCGCGCGCGGTGTCGATTGTCATCGCGGCAGGGTGCTCGTGCTCGCTGAGCAGTTGGTGCGCCTCGCGGTTTCGAGCAGCGTCGTACGCAAAGTACTCAGGCGGAGCGGTCTGACCCTCTGTCACGACGTGGATGAACTCCTCGCGCGACATCGGCTGCAGCGCGTAGTTCCCCGTGCGCTGCTCGCCGATTGTGGACGACAGCTCGCTGGAAAGGTTCTTGCCGCAAGCTGAGCCGGCGCCATGTCCCGGGAAAAGACGGGTCTCGTCGGGCAGAGTCATGAGCTTGTTGCGCAGCGAGTCGTACAACAGGTTCGCGAGCTCATCGGAGGTGGTTCCGACGGAGGAGAGCAGGTCCGGCCTTCCGACATCTCCGATGAAGAGCGTGTCGCCCGTGAGAACGCCGTAGGGGACGGTGTCGTCGGGATGCTCGTACACGACGATGCTGATCGACTCGGGCGTGTGTCCCGGCGTTTCGCGTATCTCAAGGGTGACCTGGCCGAGCGCAATGCGCTCACCGTCGCGCAGCGCCCGCGCCGTGAACTCAGGCTCGGCGCGCGCGCCGAAGGCGATCTCGGCGCCCGTCGCCGCGGCCAGCTCAAGGTGACCGGAGAGAAAGTCGGCGTGAAAGTGCGTTTCGATGACCAGCTCGATCGTGGCGTGGTGTGCCTTCGCGGACTCGAGGTACTCGCCGACGTCGCGGCGGGGATCGATGACGATCGCGCGGCCGGTGGTCTCGTCGGCGATCAGATACGAGGCCTGCGAGAGGCATTCGAGATAGTACTGCTCGAAGATCACCTGCTTGCCCTCTTGAGTGGAGGCGTCGGGCCAATATAGACTGGCGCATGGCTGATTTCCAAGGTCCAACCGGTCTCACGTTCAACCGTGGGCTGATCGCCGATCCGTCGGCCTTCGCACGCGATGCGAATGCCGCTTCTTGGCTCTTCCTCTGCGGCGAAGAATTTGCCGCGATGGAGGGCGGCATGTCATACGCCGATGTCGAGGCGGCCGTGGCGACGTCCGCCAACATCGTGTCCGATCCACCTCGAACGCTCGACATGGATCTGGCACGGCGGCACGTTGCGGCGCTCGACGAGTTGCCACGCCCGACGCTGGTGACCTGTCGCACCGGTCCGCGTTCCTCCGCCGCGGTCTACCTCTATGCCGGCCTCAGGGCCGGCGCCACAGCTGACGAGGTGCTGTCCAGGGCTAAAGCCGACAACGCGCCCTTCTGCGGCTTCGAGGATCTCAAGGCGTGGGTGACGCAAGGTCTCGCGGAGCTTTCCTGAGAGGGGGACGGCGAGGCGAGCGCCCCGCGGTGGCGGCCATACTGTGCGTCACGCACGGCAGTTCTGGCTGGAGGCCTCAACTGCGGCGCCCCCGCCGCATTCTGGAGAATCACAATGACTCTATCGCTAGGCAACACGGCGCCTGACTTCGTCGCCGAGACCACCCAAGGGAGCATCAACTTCCACGACTGGATCGGCGACTCCTGGGCGGTTCTCTTCTCGCACCCCAAGGACTTCACGCCGGTCTGCACCACCGAGCTCGGTTATATGGCCAAGATCCAGCCCGAGTTCGATCGCCGTAACGTCAAGGTCATCGGCCTCTCTGTGGATCCTGTCGACAAGCACGAGAAGTGGGCTGACGACATCGAGGAGACTCAGGGAGCCCGCCCCGCGTATCCGATCATCGCGGACGCCGATTACAACGTCGCGAAGCTGTACGAGATGCTACCGGCCAGCACCTCCGGCGATCCTGCACAGCGGACGCCGGCGGACAACCAGACTGTCCGCAATGTCTTCGTGATCGGTCCGGACAAGAAGGTGAAGCTGATCCTGGTGCATCCGATGACCACCGGGCGCAACTTCGATGAGGTTCTGCGAGTGATCGACTCGCTACAGCTCACCGCCAAGCACCGCGTTTCGACGCCGGTGAACTGGAAGCAGGGTGAGGATGTGATTATCGCCGGCTCTGTCTCGGACGATGAGGCGCAGCAGATCTTCCCCGGCTACACGGCGCCGAAGCCGTACCTGAGGATCACCCCGCAACCGCGGTAGGGGACGCGGGCGTGGCCTCGTTGATCGTCGACGGCGCTGACCTGGTGGTCGAGATGTCGGATTTCGAGAAGGTCGAGGCCCTCCACGGCGACTTGCGCGTTCCGCTCGCCGCGGTGCAGGCGGTTCGAGTGGTGGATGACGCGTGGCCCGAGCTTCGAGGCATTCGCGCACCCGGGACAGGGATTCCTGCCGTGATCGCCGTCGGAACCCGAAGGGGCTCATTCGGCAAGGACTTCGCGGCTGTGCACGGTCGGGAACGGGCCGTGGTCGTGGATCTCGCGGGCGGCGACTATAGCCGTCTTGTTGTGACGATACCCGACGCCGAGAGCGTGGCAGCTGAAATTCGCCGCCACCTCACACCTTCGTTCGGCGAGACCCCACCCCCTGCCGAATAGCAGGCTTCGGCCGGCTGACTCTGCGCGGCCGCTGCAAGGCTTCTGGTGGGAGCATCACGTCGCCTGACGCACCGTTCCCATGAAGTCCGTAAAGGCTTTCTCGCCACTTGTCTTCCACATTTCAACGACCGGTGGCGGCAGCAGCGTGAAGGTGAACGTAAGCTCCTCGTCGCTCATCTGCTCGAAGACCAGCCCAAGAATGAGCCAGATCTTGTCCCCGGTGAAATGCGCCATGGCATGCCCCGGCAGTGCCCCCCACTCTTCAGGCGACATGTAGCGTGAAGCCAGCGGCAGGATCTCGGTTTCCTCCTCGGCGAAATGCTTGCCGATCTCACCCTCGAGCGCGCTGAGCGCATCCACGAGCCTGCGCTCAGAAGCCGCGTCTGCAGATGTGCCCCACGACGCCAGCGCATCGCCGGCGACCTCTCGCAAACGGTGGATCGTCGAGTGTTCACCCTCCATGCGGTCGAGCACCTCAGCGGCGTCGGGACACCGGGCGCTGAGCAACGGCCAGACGCACACATCCTCGCCACCGTGGTGGGCGTCCAGGAAGCGCAGCACGTTGTCGAAGTACGAGTGAACGGCGGCGATTCTCTCGATGTCAGCGTTGCGAACACCGGCAACGACCTGGCTGCTCGTGGCGAACACGGAACGAAACAGGTTGTGTGGGATCAGCATGTCCGAGGTTTCGGTCTCGTAGATGGCGGTGTCAGTCACTTCTCGGTCCTCCTTCGTGGCCACGCGTGCCGGTGTCGTCCACGTCCATGTCAGCAGCGTGGCGGGGAAGGGGGCTTCGTCACATCCGGGGAAACCCCTGTTTTCAGCCTGGCTCGCCCCTCAGCGCAGCCGCGTATACCGCCAATTGGGCCCGGGTGCCAAGGCTGAGCTTCCGCTTGAGCCAGCCCACATGTTGTTCGACCGTGCGCTCTGAGAGGAACAGCCGCGAAGCGATCTCCCGATTGGACAGACCATCCCCGACGAGCCCGAGGACCTCAGCTTCCCTTGCCGTGACGCCGGCATCCCGCAGGCCACCAGGCAGAGAGCGCGCCGCTCTGGTCGGCCGGCTCACCCGGACGCCGGCGCGTCGGAGCAGAGTCCGGCACGCCGAAGCCAATCGGTCATTGCCCGACTCATCGAAGAACTGGCCCGCCTCGGTGAGCCACGCGATCGGATCGCCCCAGGCGTCCGCGATTGCCGCCTCCGCGGCAAGCCTGCGCATCAGGTTCCGGTACCACGGCATGACCGCAAGGTGCCTGTCGCCACGCGACATCGCGTCGAGGGCCTCCGCCTGCCGGCCCGCGCGACCGAGCAGCACGGCCTCGGCATACGCGATGTAGCCGGCCCCCTGGGAATTGAGACGCGTGATGCCCTCCGTGGCGGCGAAGTTGGGGTCCCTTCCTTCGACGGCGTCGAGCACGGTGAGCAGCGCGGCGCTAAGCCGTGGCAAGACCGAGGGAGGTTGGGAATGGAGAGACACTGCATGCTGCAGCTCCCTGACCGCACGGGCGCGGTCCTCGAGCGCAAGCGATGCCACCGCCCGGCCATCGCCCCACAGGGCTGCGGTGAGTTCGGCATCATCACCGACGACGGTCAGCGTCTGAGCGAGCTCATCCTCCATTCGCCGACGAGCTCCTCTGCCTGCCTCCAAGATGCCCAGGAAGGCGTGGGCAACGGCCGCCAACCCACGCAGTTCCAGCAGCTCGGCCATCTCCAGGCAGCGGCAGCAGGTTGCGCGGGCCTCGTCGATGCGAAACTGCGCCTCGAGGCCCGCGGTGATCTCGAGGAGCAGGCTTGTCGCCGTCGCCACCGCCCCCAGTTGCTCGGCCTCGTCGCGCGCCCGTTTGAGCGTCTCGACACTACCCGTGCGAAACATCTCAACGACACCAAGCTGATAGCGAGACCGCATCCGCCAGTAGGCCAGGCCACTCTCCTCCGCGACCCGGAGAGCCCGTTCGCCGATCTGCAGCGCCTCGTCCAGATCGCGGGTTCGCGCGCATCGTGCGGCAACCTCCAACGCCTCACAGACGACCTCGGGCTGTCCGGTCTCGGCTCCATACGCTGCTGCCCGCACCGCAAGTGCCTCGGCTTGATCGCTGGCGCCCACAGCGATGGCCAGCTGTGATGCGACCGCGTCGACCCGCGCGCCGAGCGCGGCATCAGCGGCGTCTGCCGCGAGGTGACGCGCTTGAGCCAGCTCCTCACTCGCCACGTCGAAGTGAGTGACGGTAACCGCGCACCGCGCAAGCATCAGGTGGGCGTCACCGCGGCGTTCAGGTGGCGCGTCTATTATCGCCAGAGTCTGCAGCAACGACTCGACTGAAGTGTGGGTGCGCTTGATATCACCAGCCGCGGATGCCGCCGCCGCGAGAGCCTGCAGCGCATCGGCGTGAAGTCCGGGGTCAGCTGCCACGTCGACCGCCCGCTGCAATGCCGCCGCCGCGGAGTCCAGCGCCCCGCGGCGCAATGAGGCGGCACCGGCTCCCAGAAGGTAGGTCGCTGCGCGATCGGCCAGACCTGCAAGCTCGGCGAGGTCGGCGGCGAGATGGCGCCAGTCGTCTGGCTTGGCTGCGTCCTGCTCCAAAGCGTCGAGGCAGCGAGTCGCCAGATCCACGCGCTCGTTCGGCAGGAGTTCGCCAAGAATCGCGTCACGCGTGAGCGCGTGACGAAAGCTGAAACCCCCGTCCTGTACGGCAAGCAACTGGAGACCAACCGCCCGCGTGAGCATGGCCTCGGTGACATCTCGACTGCATCCCGCTGCGCTCGCCGCGAGACGCCACTCGAATCGCCGTCCGAGCAGCGCCGCGGCGCCAAGGATTCGCCGGCCGTCCGGGCCCATTCCGTGCAGCCGTTGTCGCACCGTAATGGCGAAGCTGTCCGGAATGAGCCGCCGCATGGGCGCTGCGACGTGCCACCCATCCCCACGTTCCACGAGCGCCCCGTTGGTGGCTGCCGCCGCGAGCAATTCCTCAACGAGAAAGGGGATACCCTCTGCGGCATCGCGCAGCAGCGCGTCGACCTCGGCGTCGAGCGCACTGGTGCGCAAGGTCTGAGTCGCCATGTCGGTGACCTCGCTCGCGGACAGTGGTGACAACTGCATAGCCGTGATGGCTCGTCGCGCTTCCAGGCGGGCAAAGGTGTGCATCGCGTCGCTTTCGCCTTCATCTCGCACGGTGCACACGCACAGCATCGGCGCGGTGGCCGCGTGGTCGGCAACGTACTCGACCGCGTGAAGTGTCTCGGGGTCGGCCCACTGCAGATCCTCGAGCAGCAACACGACACCATCGCTGCCGCCCAGCTCCTGCATGAGGCGGAGAAGGCCCTCCGCAACCACGATGGGTGACTCCACGTGGGAAACGTTCTCGTGGTCGTGAGGCCCGGGGACGACCCAGCGAAGCGCAGTTGTGAATCCTTCGAGGTCCGCTGACCCGAGCGCCGCATCCAACTTCTTCGCCCCCAGCAGCGCTTCGGCGATCGGCCTGTACGGCACCGGCACTTGCGACGGGACGCTGCGGCCCAGAAGCACCGTCATCCTCAACGTTTCCGCCAGGGCGCGCGTCTCGTTGAGCAGTCGTGACTTGCCAATCCCAGCGGGGCCGGTGAGGACGACGACACCCCCGCGCCGCGATTGTGCCTCCGCTAGCGCCGCTTGGAGCTCGGTGCGCTCTTTATCTCGACCGATCAGCTCCGGACAAAGGATCCGCGTCATGGTTCCGCATTTTCGTTGTCCCTGCGACCAACGCGCTCACGGCGGGGGTGGCTGCTCGCGGTGCAAGCGATTGTGAGCGCGACGAATCACCTGCCATACCGCCCAAGCCGCCAGCGCGAGGACCACAACAACCACGGCCAATTCTGCAAAGTGACCGCCGATGAATCCCATCGCACCTCCAGCGACCTCGCCCTGATCAGACGATGCCGTCAGGGTACGCGTTCCTGTGGACCTACACAGGGAAGCAGGTAACCTACGATGGTCCTCGAACGCTGAGGGGCTACTTCTGAATCACGAACTGATACGCGCCGGGTCCGTGCTCCGGTTCGTTCACCACAATCTCGTAGGTGGCGGTGCCCTGGATTGAGTAGGAAGAGTTCTGGGTGCAGTCTAAGCCGATGATTCCCTTCCCGGCGGAGTCATCAAGCGACACGTAAATCGGCGACGATTGCTCGACTGAACCAAACGAGGCAACGTTGCACCCCGCGCCTGAGATGTGGACGACGTCGCCCAACTGCGCGGTGAAGACGTACACGTCGTGGGTGGCTGGGTCGGGAATGTTTCCCGAGATGGCCTGCCCGTAGCTGGTCTGGAACACCTGATCGTGGCGCTCGAAGCGAATCGGCACGCTGTACCCACCGGTGCGTGATTTGTCGGCGTTGGCAATGAGCTCGTACCTGCCCGACGTGGTCAGCGCAAACCGGGTGTCTTGACAGAGGACTCCTTGAGCTGCGTTGAGGCTGTTGGCATTGAGCGTGCGTCCCTGGGGGTCGAGAAGTGCAAACGCCAGCCCCCCGTTGTCGCAGCCGGGGGAGCCGAACCAGATGATGTCGCCCGCATTTGCCGGGAAGGTGAAAACCTGATCCTCGCCTGCGTTGGTCACCGCGCCGCTGTCGACGAGGACCCCCTGCTCGCTTCCAGACGGGCTCGGTGAGGGGCTCGGACCACCGCTCAGACCGCCGAATGGGGGCAGGTTGTTGGCGAAGTTGGTCGCGACGGTGAGCACGACCTGGGCCTGGGCGTAGTGGGTCAGCACCGACTGGTTGTTGAGTGCGGCGTCATCGATGATGCAGTCAGCAAGAATGCCCTTGTCTGTAATGCCTTCGCCCATGCACGCCTGCATCGCCTTGGCTGCGTTGGGGATGCTGGTCGCATCGACGTATGCGTGTGGAAACGTGCGGTCGCTGAAGGTCGCCGTTGATTGACCAGGCCCATAGTCGAAGAGGGACGCCGCCTGGGTGAGGCGCCACGAATCGGCGAACTGGCCGTGGATGGTTGCGGGTGGGGGCGTGGCCCCGAGATTGGTGCCGTTCGCCGTGACGAAATCCGCGCTCGCCTGACCGTTGTCGCTGCCAAGCAGCCCCACAAGTTTGCCTGCGCGTGACGGTGCCGGCCAGATGCTGACGTTGAGGCCGACGACGCCCATCTGATCAACTCGCATCGTGGTTGTGTCCGGCCATTCGACCATGTATCCGGCCCCGACCTCCGTGCCGAGGCGTTGTACTGTGCCGGCGCCGACGCTGAAGACCTCGTGACCGTTGATAACGCCGTCAACCCGCGCGATGATCGTTCCGTTCTCTGCAGTCAGCGTCAGCCGATGTCCCCCGAGTGTTGTGGCCACTGCCACGTTCACAGCGATGGTCGTCGAGCCGGGCAGTGGCGCTGTTCGCGCCTGCACGATGAAGTCGTCGACTGTCGATTTCACGAGGGTGAACTCTCCCACAGCTTGAAGGTCATACCAGTGATGGTCGAAGGTAAGGAGGTGCGGATCTCCGGCAGATTGGGCGGGCGGCGCCGGAGGTGGTGGTTCCGGCTCGCCACCGCCACCGCCACCGCCACCG
>JBAPOS010000194.1:0-11759 GCA_049279755.1 Candidatus Dormiibacterota bacterium
GCGGTGCGTCGCGCCAGATGAGGTTCCCAGACCCGACGGCGACGGTCGCATCGATGATCAGCAGCTTGCCGTGGGCCGCGTCCGCGCCCACTCCGGCGACGCGGCACTCGGCGCCGGCGGCGGACAGCTCCTGAGCCGTCGCCGCGTTGCCGTCGGATCTGTGCGCATCGAGCACCACCCGGACGCCAAGCCCACGCTCTGCCGCTCGAACCAGCGCCCACCGGTACGAGGGACCGACCTCATAGATCGCGGCGTCGATGCTTCTCCGTGCACCGCGGAGGAATCGCATGAGCAGGGTTCCGGCGGCGTCGGGTCCGAGCGCGCACGTCACCGCGGTCACGGCGCGAGCAGCGCGCCGACACGAGCGAGGAGCACATCCGAACGCTAGGTGGTGGACATGCCCTCGAGACGCCCGATGGAAGTGGCGACGATTCCCACGAACGCCCTAAGCGGTCGCGGGCCCAACTCGCGCGGAGAGCTTCTGCAACTCGTCGTGATGCTTCTTGACTTGTGCGATGACGTCGTCGAGCACTGTGTCCTGCGCTTGGAGATGCGACTGCAGCTGCAGGCATTCGCTGAGGATTGCCTCCGCGTCCTTGTATGTCTGCTCAGACCGCTTGTCGGACGCTTTCCCCTGGATGTTCTGTCCCACGATGATGATGGGGAGCAGGACCAACTGGATGAACGTCTGCGCGATCCAGGCAACGATGACGATCGCCTGTCCGCTGGAGATCGCCGACGGCAGGCTGACCAGCGCGATCAGCGTGAAGATGTATGCGCACCACATGGTCCCCACGACCGCCGTGATGATCAGCGCAACCCTGCCGTTGATCCCCACGCGCTCGTCGTCGACCTTCACCGGCTTCTCGTTCTTTCTCTGGGCGATGCGCGGATGCGGAATGTGCTGGAACAGCTCCTCCACCCGGGGGATCTGCGCCGGCTGCACGGGTTGGTCGGTCATCGTCGTTCTCCTCGCAGTGGGCGCTCGGAGTGGGGGCGCCCGATCGCGCGCAATCGTGAACGATGCGCGCGCGTTTGCGTGAAGCGGAGACGAGGATCAGCCTCGTCGACGCGCCATGGCGGGCGGGCGTGAGCGGCGGAGGCTCCAGGCCGGCTGCCGTTCGACAAACTCGTACATCGCGGCAGGACGTCCCGGACCACCCTTGGCGAGAGACCCGGTGGCGCGCACGAGTCCGGACTGCTCCAGCTCGCGCCGGAAGTTCGACGGTTCGTAGGTCACGCCGCTGATCGCCTCGAACACGCGACGCGCCTGCGGCATGGTGAAGCGCTCGGGCAGCAGACCGACCGCGATGTTCGACCACCAGAGCTTGCCGCGCAGGCGCTCGACCGCGTCGACGACGATGCGTGGATGGTCGAAGCCGAGCGGCGGTAATGCATCGACCGGTTCCCAGCGAGCGCTGGACTCCTCGGCCCGCAGCACCGCCGCGTCGATGAGCGCGAGGTACGCGACCGTCGGGATCCAGCCCCGTGGATCGCGCTCCGGGTCCCCGTAGGTCTCCAGCTGCTCGAGGTAGACGGCGCCGACCCCGGTCTTCTCGGTGAGCTTGCGCTGCGCGGTCTCCTCGGGCCGCTCGGTCGGGCTCATGAAGCCTCCGGGGAGCACCCATCTCCCCGCGAACGGCGCCTCCGCGCGCTGGACGAGGAGCACATGGAGCCGGCCCGACAGCGGGGCAAGCACCACCGGCACGGCATAGACACCGGCTGGAGCCGGAAACCCTGACGAGTTGACTGCGGTCATGGCGGCGCCGGAATCCGCACCTGGTGGCATCGCGATTGATTGTGGCGACGCGCTAGGCTGCACGTCGATGGAGAGCGGGAATATCGCCACGGCGGACGGTTTCCGCACCGCCTACGCCGAGATCTTCTCGAACGTCGGCGCGCTCGCCGCCTCGCTCGACGACGAGCGATCGATGCTTGCAACCGGATGCCCCGGATGGACAGTGCGGGACCACGTCGCCCACATCACCGATCTCGAAAGCATCCTCATAGGGCGCCCGCGCGCCGAGCACGTTGTGCCCGAGGGACTCGGCTATATCCGCAACAAGCCCGGCGAGTTCATGGAGATCGGCATCGACGCCCGCCGGCACGTGCCCCTGGCCGACCTCCTCGCCGAGTATCGAGATGTGACCGAGCAGCGGATTGCCCGCCTCGCGTCCCTCGAAGACTCGCAACTCGACGAGATGGGCCGCGGCTTCTTCGGTGAGTCCAAAGTGCGCTCGCTGCTCGCGATCAGAGTGTTCGACCTCTGGGCGCACGAGCAGGACATCCGCCGCGCGCTCCACGAACCCGGTGCGCTCGACGGCATCGCCGCCGCGCACAGCCGCGAGCGGATGCTGATGGGTGCGGGTAACGAGCTCCAGGAGCGCGTCGCCCCGCCCGCTGGGACGTCGATCATCTTCGATGTCACCGGCACCGGCGGCGCGCTGCGATCGATCACGTTCGACGGCGATCGAGGTCGGGCTGGTGCGTCGATCCCCGACACGCCGACGTCGACGCTGCGGCTCGACCTGCCGACGCTGACCGTCCTCGCGTGCGGCCGCTCCGACGACCCCGGCGCCCGCTCGCGGGTTGTTGTCGAAGGTGACCAGAACCTGGGGAGCATCGTGCTCCAGGACCTGGCGGTGACACCGTGAGCAGACGCTCGCTGTCCGTGGTGTTCGTAGCCACGCTGGTGCTGGCGGGCTGCGGATTGCAGCAGGACCTGTCCCAGGTACCGAGCCTCGGGAGCGGTCCCACCGGCCCGGCGACGCCGATCACCGCCCCGACCCTGTCGGGGACGCAGTTCGACTGGTCGTCGACCCAGCGACACGTGGTGGTGCTCGATTTCTGGGGTTCATGGTGCGGTCCGTGCAACGCCGAGCAGCCGGAGCTCAACACGCTTGCGTCGCAGTGGGCACCTCGCGGCGTCACCTTTCTCGGGGTGGATGAGAATGAAAGCAGCGCCAATGGAGCCGCGTATCAGCGGAGCTACAAGGTTCCGTATCCGAGCGTCAGTGACGCAAGCGAAATCGTCGCCTCCGAATACAACGTCATCGAGCCGCCAACGGTGATCATCATCGACTCGAAGGGCAACATCGTGGATCGCTTTCTCGGAACGCTGGTCGGCGTGAGCGCCGACCTGACCCGTCTCACCTGATGTCGCAGATCACCGTCTACGGCGCCCCGTGGTGCCCGGACTGCAAGCGGGCGAAGCGATTTCTGGCCGAACAGCGGGTCGAATACGACTGGGTGGACATCGACCAGGACGCAGCGGCGCTCAAGCACGTCGAGGAGTTGCAGCACGGGGGCCGGTCGATTCCGACGATCGTCTTCGACGGGACCGATGTGCTCGTCGAGCCGACCAACGAGGATCTCGCGCGCAAGCTCGGGCTCACGCTCGAGGCCAAGCGTGGCTGCTACGACCTGGCGATCATCGGTGGAGGACCTGCGGGCCTCGCCGCCGCGATCTACGCGGCGCGCGAGGGCATCGACGCCGTCGTGGTCGAGCGCAGCGGGCTGGGCGGCCAGGCGGGCGTCACCGAGCGCATCGACAACTACCCTGGATTCCCGGAGGGCGTGGGCGGCGCTGACCTCGCCGAGCGCTTCATCGCGCAGGCCCGCCGCTACGAGGTGGAACTCCTGAGCGCGGTCAGCGTCGAGCACATCTCGGTTGACGGCTCCGAGGCCGGAGACATCTGCCTGCGCCTGGCCGGCGGTCAGGAGATCGAGGCCCACGCCGCGCTCATCGCCACCGGGTCGTCGTATCGACGGCTCGGCATCCCGGGCGAGGACGACCTGATCGGCGCGGGCGTGCACTTCTGCGCCACCTGTGACGGCCCGTTCTACCGCGGCGCCGAGGAGCTTCTAGTCATTGGTGGCGGAAACTCGGCGCTCGAGGAAGGGCTCTTCCTGACCAGGTTCGCCAAGCGCATCCGAGTGGTGCAGCGCGAACCGGAGCTGACCGCCTCCCGTCTCCTCCAGGACAAGGTGCGTAACGACCCGCGCTTCGTGGTGCATCGCAACACCGAGGTGGTCGAGCTCACCGGCAAGGGAAAGCTTGAATCCGTGCGGCTGCGTGACCGCGCCACCGGCGAGGAGCAGGTGGTCACCCCGCGCGCCGCGTTCGTCTTCATCGGTCTCGACCCCAACACCGCGTTTCTCCGCGGCAGCGTCGACCTCGACACGCACGGCTTTGTCGACGACAAGGGCGGATTCACCACGTCGATGCCCGGCGTCTTCGTGGCAGGCGACGTTCGCCGAGGCTCGACCAAGCAGCTTGGATCAGCGGTCGGAGACGGCATCGCCGCGCTCATCGCGATCCGCGAATACCTCCAGGAGCACCACGAGGTGGCGCGGCACCCGGAGGACTGACGGCCTCGCTTGCGTTGGAAGTGCATTGTGCTATAGTGCGAAACGCAATATGGAGATGCGCACTCAGCCCAAGGACATGGTGGCCCTGACCACCCTCGGCCTGCTCAGCGAGCAGCCGTGCCATCCCTATGAGATCCAGCGCCTCCTCAGAGAACGCCACAAGTCGTACGCGGTGGGCAAGACCCGCACCCTTTACCGGGCCATCGAGGAGCTTGAGGCGGCGGGCTATATCGAGCCGCTCGAGACCAGCCGCGAGGGCCGGCGACCGGAGCGGACCGTCTACCGGATCACGCCGGAAGGAAGCGAGGAGCTCGAGAACTGGCTCGCCGATCTCCTCTCGACCCCGGTCGACGAGACACCCGTGTTCCGGGTCGCGGTCGGCCTCCTCGGCTACATCACCCAGGAGCGAGCCGAGGCGGCGCTCGCGTCCCGCGTCGTCAGCCTTCGGGCACGCGCCACCGCACTCGACGCCACGCTCAAGATGGCTCAGGACGACCTCGGCCTCCCGAGGCTCGTGCTCCTCGAGCTCGAACACGCGATGGCGCTCGCGGCGGCCGAGATCGAATGGATCCGATCGATCACCACCGACATGCAGTCCGGCACCCTCGTCTGGAACGAGGAGCTGATCAGAGCCCATTTCGAGGCGATGCACGCCGCGGACGCCGAGCGTCGCAATCGCCATCGCGAAGACCATCTCGCCAGGCTGCTGCATCCGGCACGGCGTGGCCACGCAGCGCACACCACCAGGGAGGAGACTCCTTGATCGAGACCCACGATCTTCGAAAGACATTCAAATCACGCAAGGGCGCGGTCGAAGCCGTGGCCGGGGTCGACCTCGACGTCAAGAAGGGCGAGATCTTCGGCTTCCTCGGCCCCAACGGCGCGGGCAAGACGACGACGCTCCGCATGCTCTCGACGCTGCTGCCGCCAACCAGTGGCCAGGCCACCGTCGCCGGCTTCGACCTGTTGAACGATCCCGCCAAGGTGCGCTACCAGATCGGTTACGTGAGCCAGGAAGGGAGCAGCGCGCCCGAGATCCCCGGGCGCACGGAGCTGGTGATCCAGGGCCGTCTCTACGGCATGACCAGGGCTCGAGCGCAGCAGCGCGCCGCCGAGCTGATCACCGCGCTCGAGCTTGCCGACTGCGCGGACCGACCGACACGCACCTTTTCGGGCGGCCAGAAGCGACGCCTCGACATCGGCATCGGCCTCATGCACCTGCCCCAGCTGCTGTTCCTCGACGAGCCGACGACGGGGCTCGATCCGCAGAGCCGAGCCCGGATGTGGGACGAGGTGCGCAAGCTGCGCGACACCGGAACGACCATCTTCCTCACCACCCACTACCTCGAGGAGGCCGACGCGCTCTGCGACCGCATCGCCATCATCGACCACGGCAAGATCGTCGCCCTGGGAACACCCGACGCGTTGAAGCGGCAGGTCGCCGGCGACGTGGTCGTGGTCGGCGCTGACAACGCGAGCGACCGCGTGCTCCAGCTCATGCGCGGTGAATCCTTCGTCCGCGAGGCGACCGCCGGAGACGGCTTGGTTCGCCTCTACGTCGACAGGGGCGAGACGGCGATGCCGCAGATCATCCGGGTGCTCGACGCCGACGGCATCGTGCTCACCTCGCTCTCGCTGAATCGTCCAAGCCTCGACGACGTGTTCCTGCGTCAGACCGGGCGATCGCTGCGTGACGCGGCGTAGGAGGGAATCGACATGAAGCTGCTCAAGGACACCTGGCTGATGTTCCAGCGCTATCTCTTCGTGTTCCTGCGCAACCCGGCGTGGGTCGCCATCGGTGTGCTCCAGCCGGTGCTCTACCTCGTGCTCTTCGCCCCGCTGCTCAAGTCGCTCACCGAGACGCCCGGCTTCCCCTCCGGCGGCGCGTACAACGTCTTCGTACCCGGGCTGCTCATCCAGCTCGGACTCTTCGGCGCTAGCGGCGTCGGATTCGGTCTGATCGCGGAGCTGCGCGCCGGCGTGATCGAGCGCTTCAGGGTCACCCCGGTGAGCCGCTTCGCGCTGCTCCTCGGGCGCGCGCTGCGCGACATCCTCACCCTGGTCGTGCAGTCGCTGATCCTGCTCCTGCTCGCGATTCCCTTCGGGCTGCAGCCGACGCTGTCCGGCGTGTTCGTCATGCTCGGATTGGTCGCGCTCATCGGCCTCGGCATGTCATCGCTCGCGTACGCCGCGGCGCTGGCATTGAAGAGCGAGGACTCCTATGCGCCGCTGATCTTCACGCTGTCGCTCCCACTGCTCCTGCTCAGCGGCGTTCTCCTGCCGCTCCAGCTCGCGCCACAGTGGTTGCAACACATCGCGCAGGCAAACCCGCTCTCCTATGCGGTGACCGCCGCTCGCGATGTGTTCAACGGACACGGTGCCGACCCCGACGTGTTCAAAGGGCTGGCGATCATGGCCGCCCTGGCGGTGGTCGGAGTCCTGATCGGCGCCCGCCGCTTCAGCAGGGCGATCGCCTAGCCGGTCAGAGCCGGGGCATCCTCGAAGCACGATCGGACGACTGCGCCCAGGCCCGGAAGGCTGAACGGCTTGGTAATCAGATGGTTCGCGCCGGCGAGCCGTGCACGCTCCACGTCCTTGTCGGATGAGAGCGATGTGAACACGAGTACCGGCATGGACTGCGTGCCGGGTTGTGAGCGGATGTGGCGGCAGACCTCGATACCGTCGACACCCGGCATCATCACATCGAGGATCGCCAGGTCGAACTGTTCGGTCTCGAGCATGGAGATCGCCTCGGTGCCGTCCGACGCCTCTCTCACCTCAAATCCTTCCATGCTGAGATACAGCCCCACGACATGCAGCAGGCGTGGTTCGTCGTCAGCGAGAAGGATGCGCTGCTGGGTCAACGGTTGCGGCCTCCCGGGGCGCGTGGACAGGTGTGTGAACGCAGTATCGAGCGCAGCGCTGATCTGATCTCGGCGACCATCGTTCCGTCACCGGGTGGAGACATGGGCCGCCGAGCCCGACCGCTGAGATCCCGGCGGTGCTGGATGATGTCCTCATGGCGGTCGCACAGGCGGGCAGTGAGCGAGGAGGACCCAGCTCGCGTGCCTGACCCGGAAGCGCCGCGTCGCGTCACTCCCAGGATGCTCACCGAGCCGGCCCGCCCTGCTCGCATCCGAGCGCTGCACGCCGCTCCGTGGCTTGCGGTGGGGACGGTGTGCGTCGGCGCTTTCATGGGCCAGCTCGACGCGAGCATCGTGACCACGGCGCTCCCAGTCATCCGCACCAACCTACACGCATCGATTGCCGGTGTCGAATGGGTTGTCCTGGTCTACGTGCTCGTGCTTGTGGGAAGCGTCGCCGCGGTCGGCAGGCTGGCGGATCGGGTCGGCCGGAAGCTGCTCTACACCTACGGTTTCGGCATCTTCGTCGCCGGTTCCGCAGCCTGCGCTCTGGCTCCATCACTCGGTCTCCTGGTGCTCGCGCGGCTCGTCCAGGCGATCGGCGCGGTGATGCTCCAGGCGAACTCATACGCGCTCATCCGCGATGTCCTGCCGGCTTCGCGGATCGGCACCGGCCTGGGTTTGCAGGGCGCCGCCCAGGCGGTCGGGCTCAGCGCCGGGCCGGCGCTCGGTGGCGCGCTCACCGCGCTCGGTGGCTGGCGTCTCATCTTCGTGGTCAACGTCCCGATCGGTCTGATCGGGCTCGCGCTGGGCTGGTTGTTCCTCCCGAGAAGCACGCATCGCGACCCGGACAGCCGCATCGACCCCGCGGGGACGCTGCTGCTCGCGGCCATGCCGGCAGCGCCGCTCGCGGCTCTGTCGTTCGCCGCGGTACCGGGGACGCGTGGATGGATCGAGCCCTCGCTCATCGGGCTCGGCGCCATCGTGGTCCTCGTCGCCGTAGCCCGGCAACGCAGCACCCCGGGGTCCGTCGTGGACGCGGCCCTGCTTCAGGCTCCTGCTTTTGTGGCCGGCATCTGCGCAGCGCTCCTGGCATCCGTGGTCCTCTTCGGCTGCCTCGTCGCGGTCCCGTTCTTCCTCGAGAGGTCGCTCCACGTCGGTCCCGGCACCGTTGGGCTCGAGCTCAGCGCCCTCCCCGTATCGCTCGCGGTGATGGCGCCGCTTGGCGGAGTGATGCGCGACAGGATGGGCCCGCGGGTCCCGACCGGCGCCGGCATGCTCCTGGCGGCGGTGGGGATGGCGCTGCTCTCGGCATCAGCGACGCGCGCGGATCTCACGGTGGTTGCTCTTGGGGTCGCCGGCGCCGGGATGGGCCTGTTTGTAGGCGCCAACAATGCGGCGACCATGTTCGCGGCCCCGCCGCAGCGTGCCGGAACCGCTGGTGGGCTGCTCAACATGGCGCGCGGGCTCGGCACCGCCCTCGGGGTGGCCTCGGCATCGCTCCTGCTGGCCTCGGGGCGGGGATTCGCATCGGTGGCCGACCTGCTGGTCGGCGTGGCACTGCTCGCCGCGGTCGTCAGCGTGATCTGGTCGGGGTCCACCGTCCGGATCCGATCAGCGAACTGAGATGTCGGTCGCCGGAAACCAGCCGACAGGGCGCGCCGCGTCGCGTCGTACGCGCCCGGAGCTCTCGAGGAGCACGAGGTGCGCGAGCGTCTCGCCCACGGCCGCGCGGCGCATGTAGCCGACGATCTGCGACCAATCCCGTGACCAGCGGAGCCGAAGCGTCGTCTCCCAGCAGGTGAGTCCCGGCGCCGCGCTGACGGCCGCATAGGTCTCGTCAAGCCGGACCCGGTGATGGTCGAGGAGCTGATCCACGCGCGCGTCGAGGCCCCGAAACCGCCATTCATGCGCGGGAAGGACCTCGTCGATGTCGAGGTCGCGCACGCCGCGCAGCGCGTCGAGGAAATCTGCGAGGGGGTTCACCGGCTGCTGCACGTGCACGGCGACGCTTGGGCTGATCCGGGGCAGCACATGGTCGCCGCTGAAGAGCACGCGGCCCGCGCGATCGTGAAAGCAGACGTGACCGGGTGAATGGCCGGGGGTGTGCAGCGTGACGAGATCCCACCCGGGAAGGGGCACCGGGGCGCGGTCCTCGAGGAGCACATCGGGTTCTGCGGCCGCAACGAACTCGCGTATCCCCATCGATGCGCCGGTGAGCTCCTCGCGGATCTGGTCGGGAACGCCGGCATCCACAAGCAGGGCATCCATGTTCTCGAGCAGTCGATCCACGCCGAGGCCGTAGCGAGCCGGGATCAGGGCCGCGTCCGCAGGATGGAGCGCGACCCACCCACCGGACGCCTCGCGCAACCTGCCGGCGAGCCCGTAGTGATCGGGGTGGATGTGGGTGATCAGGATCGCCTGCACGTCAGCCGGTGTGTATCCGGCCACCGCCATGCCCGCGACCAGAGCGCTCCACGCCTCCTCGGTGCTCCAGCCGGTGTCGATGACCGCGGCCCCGCTCTTCAGCTCGAGCAGGTAGACGAGGACGTAGCGCAGCGGGTTATTGGGCAGTGGGACAGGGATCGACCACAGCCCGGGCCGCAGCCGCTCGACGCCGGGCAGCCCAACGGATTCCCACGAACGTCGCTGCTCGGTACCGGTGACCTCGATGCCGCCCATCGACTGGGCTCAGCGTCCGGCGCTGACTGGATTCGCCGCGATGTGTTCGAGGAAGAGGTCGGCGACGTCGGCCCAGTGTTCGTCCGGGATCCAGTGCGAGCCGCCCTCGAGCTCGAGGAGGTGGTACTCCCCGGTGCAATGCTCGGCGGTGAGCTCGGTCGCCTCTCGCGTGAACACGGGGTCGTGGTCGCCCCACACGTGCAACACCGGAACAGCGACCGGAGCCGAGTGGCCACGCTCGGTGCCGAGCGCGCGGTACCAGTTCAGAGCTCCGGTGGATCCGACCTTGCGCAGCGCCACGAGATCGCGGTGCGCGTGGGCTGGGCTGAGACCTGTCGCCGTCAGCAGCGACTCGGCCACGATGCCGCCCGCAGCGTCTATCAGGGATTCGGGAATCAACGGCAGGCGGAGGACGGGGATGTACGCCATCCGCACCCGCTGCCGGCGTCCCCTGAGCGCCTGACGCAATGCCGCCGTGTGCGGAGTTGACACGGCGGTGAGCGACGCGACCGCTTGAGGATGATCGCCGGCTACAGCCCAGGCGACGCTGCCTCCCCAATCGTGGCCGGCGAGGTGGAAGCGGTCCCTGCCGAGCGCCGCGGCGATTGCAAGGACGTCCGCCGAGAGCTCGGTCACACGATATGCCTCGACCCCCTCGGGACGAGCACCCTCGGAGTACCCGCGCTGCGTCGGGGCGAGCGCTCGATAGCCCGCATCGGCGAGCCCGTTCAGCGCGTCGTGCCAGCAGGTCGCGGTCTGGGGAAACCCATGAAGCAGAACGACGAGCTCACCGTCCGAGGGACCCGCGATGAGCGCGTCGAAGCGCATGCCCCGTGCCGCGATGGTCGTGCGCCTGACAGCCACTGCGCTGGGAGCGTAGCAGGCCGCCCGAGTGCGGCCCCGCACGCAACCAGACTTCATGCACCATGCCGCTATGGAGGAAGCGCTGTTCACCGCCAACAAACGCGGCTACCTGCCGAGCGAGCACGCGCGAGGACCGTGGGATCGCACCGCGATGCACGGCGGACCGCCGGCGGCGCTGATGGCCAGCGTGATGGAGGCGCTACCCACCGAGGCGCCGATGGCGGTTGTCCGTACCACCGTCGAGATCTTCCGGCCCGTGCCACTGCGACCCGTGGAGGTTTCGGCGCGAATCGAGCGCGAGGGTCGCCGCGTTCAGCTGTTGACCGCGTCATTGACGGACGGCAACACCGAGCTCTGCCGCGCCACCGCGTGGCGTATGCGCATCGCGGATCTCGACCTCGGCGAACGGCCGCCGCTCGAGGTGCCGTTCCCGGGCCCGGACTCCGCTGTCGCACACGTTTCGGAGACGGACGATCCCGCGTTCCATCAAACCGGGGTCGAGATGCGCTTCGCGCGAGGGGCCTTCATGAAGCAGGGGCCCGCGACGGTGTGGATCCGCCTTGCGATTCCTCTGATTGCGGGGAAGACGCCGACCCCGCTGCAGCGCGTGATCGCCGCCGCCGATTTCGGCAACGGGGTGGCGTCCGCCCTGCCGTGGGGACGGTTCCTGTTCATCAATACCGACCTCACCGTGTACTTGCATCGGCAGCCCGAGGGCGAATGGATCTGCCTGGACGCGAGCACGGATGTGGACCCGCACGGTGTGGGGGTCGCACACAGCAGGCTGTACGACGAGCGTGGCCCGATCGGTCGCTCGCTGCAGGGCTTGTTCATCGACCGGCTCCGGGTCACGCCGCCGGGTGTTTGATGTGGGCGCTCAGGCGCCGAGCAGGCTCTGCACGCGGGGGTCGTCGCGGATTGGGTCGATGTCGGCGTCCTCGAGCGCGAAGGTGCGGAGGTCTGGACGCGATTGCAGCG
>JBAPOS010000195.1:0-10583 GCA_049279755.1 Candidatus Dormiibacterota bacterium
TCACTCGGACGACGCTGTTGAGGTTGGTCTCTGGAGACCCGGCACGACGGCGAACACCACCATCGAGGTGACGCGGCAAGCCCGCGAGACAGTCCTCGTACTCTCCGGCAACGCGCGCCTTCAAGTAAACGACGACCCGCCCTGTGACCTTCGGCCGGGAAACATCGTCACCCTCCCGCCAGGCGCACGCACGCGATGGGTTGTGGACCATTCATTCAGCGAGCTATGGATCTACAGTTGACCGCCGCCCCTGCTCATGACCAGGTGCCGGTGGGAGGCTGATCGGCGAGAGGTACCTTCAGTCTTGACCCGGGATGATCTAGTAGCTAGGGTGGGCGGACGTTGTCTTTCCAGGGTTGCCTATGGAGGCAGAGAGATGGCAACTCAAACCGTGGCGAAGCTCGAGGCGCGGTCACACGATAGTCCCGACGAGACACGGACGCCCGCCAAGACCAAGGTAGAGGTAGTCAAGCTCGGCGACGTGACTGTCGGACGCCTGACGTTCGAGCCTGGTTGGGCGTGGTCAGAATGCATCAAACCAGTGGCAGGCACCGAGCATTGCGAGGCGACGCACATCAGCTACGCCGTGGCGGGGGAACTCGAGGTGTGGATGGTGACTGGCGACCGGACGCGAATCCGTGCGGGTGATTCGTACACCATCCCTCCCGGCCATGATGCCAAGGTCGTGGGCGAAGAGCCTTTCGTTGGCATCGAATGGAGTAGCGCCGCAACGTACGCCACGAAGTAGCCCGATGAGCTAGGCGCTCACGGCTGCGCACATCGCACTACTTCGGCACCCTTTCCAGCGAGAACCGTAACCTCTCGTTCGGCACCAACCATGCAACGAGCGCAGCGTCAGGAGCGTGAGCGTCTGTCGCCGCCGTCCGACCGCGGCAATTTTGGTCGCCCTTGGCTTTGGCGTCTGCATTGGAGCTGTCAGTCTCGCGGGGACTTCAGCCCTGGCGATCTCCGCGATCTCGCATCCCGGTCCCTTAAATCTCGATCCGCTGCTCACGATCCAGGACAAGAACCTCGATTGCGAAGCGGCTGCACTCGCCGCAGCGTTCGTCGCGAGAAGGGTCGCCGTCAACACCGGGACATCGGATCTGCAGGACTGGATCTTCGATCAACTTCCCGACGATCACCGAAACGCCATCGACACCAGAGGCCACATTACCTGGGGCGATCCCTACGACGAATTCGTGGGCAACGTCAACGGCTACGAAGGCTTCGCCCCCGGTGACGGGTATGGCGTCTATTTCCAGCCGATCGCCAACGTTGTCACCCATGTGGGTCATACAGACGTCGCCGAGACGGGATGGACCACCGCGTCGATCGAGGCTGAACTTGAAGCCGGCAATCCGGTCGTGGTCTGGATCGATTTTCGAAGCCTCGCCAGTGGGGCCGGGTACTCCACGAGCACGTGGACCGCGTTTGACGGACGGAAGGTTCCGTATACGCTCCACGAGCATGCCGTCACAGTGCTCGGCACGTACCCAGGACACTCGATCACCCTTCTCGATGTGTTCTCGGGCAATCAGTACACGTACTCGGAGTCTCAATTCACCCGCATGCTCTCGACCTTCCACGGTATGGGCGTTGCCGTCGGTCCTCCTGTTGCGGTGGTGCCGCCCTACCCGGTGGTTGCGTCGCTCGCGCCGGCTGCGGGCCCGTCAACCGGCGGACAGGTCGTGACCGTCACCGGCACGGGATTCGCAACCTCGATGACGGCAACGTTGGGCGGCGCAGCGGTCACCCCAAGCGGCATCACGACCACGTCGTTCAACATCACCACCCCGGCCCACGCAGCGGGATACAACTTCTTGAAGGTCACGACGTCAAAGGGATCGAGCACGCTCAGTGGCAATTCGGGATACGTGTTCACCGCCTTGGCAAGTTATGTCGCCGTCACGCCATTTCGCATACTCGACACTCGCGCACGAACGTGCGTGCAATGTGGCGCTGGAGGGCTCGAAGCGAATCAGACCAGAACCTTGCAGGTCACTGGGGTCACCGGCCTGGCGGGTGGTCCCGATCAAGTCCCTGTCACAGCCACTGCGATCGTCATGAACGTGACAGCAGTGTCCAGTAGCACCGGTGGCCTGCTGACAATCTATCCGGCTGGCACGGCGCTTCCTCGAGCTTCGAACTTGAACTTCAGCGCGGGCACAGCCACGCCCAACCTCGTGACCGTTACCTTGGGGCAAACGAGTGCCGCCTCTCCGAACTGGGCGGTGAACATCTTCAACCCGATCGGCTCGCTCAATGTCGTGGCTGACGTAGAGGGTTACTTCGCTCCCAATGCGAGTGGCGACCCTGCGGGTGAGTTCCATTCGATGTCGCCACTGCGTGTTTGCGACACCCGGACTTCCCAACCGGCCAATGGCTGTAATCAAGGCGCCGGGCATCGGCTAGGCCCCAACTCGGTCGTCAAAGTCAACGTTTCCGGGATCCCGAGCGGCGTCTCAGGTGCTCCATCGAGTATCCCGAGTGACGGTACTGCCCAAGCCGCCGTCCTCAACCTCACCGCGATCGGAGGGACCATGCAAACGTACCTCAGCGTGTTCCCTTCCCTCGCAAACGGTTCGTGTCCCGATACATCCACAACCTCCACCATCAACCTCAATGGTGGTGCAAAGGCGAACCGCGTCCTGGTGAGCCTCGGACCTGACACAAGTGGAGGCCCAGCGACCGATGTCTGCGTCTACAACGCCGCCGGCTCAATCGACTTCGTCCTCGATGCGAATGGATGGTTCGGATCCAGCCTGACCTCGACCCCACTCGGCGCCCAATTCCAGGCGATCGGCCCGACCCGCGTATGTGATACCCGAGCCGGTTCCGCGACCCCATGCACGAGCCACACGCTCGGTCAGGGGGCAACGCTCTCCATCGTCGTTGCTGGGGTCGGGGGCGTTCCGGTAGTCGGTCCCGTCGCGGTCATTGCCAACCTCACGGCGATCTCGCCGTCCACCGGTACATACCTCATCGCGTATCCAGCGGACGTCGCGCTCCGTCCGAACGCCTCGGACCTCAACATCGTGGGTCCGGTGCTCCCCAACCTGGTGGTGGTCGGCCTGTCGCACCTCGCTCCTGCAGGGAGTCTTCGCCTCTTCAACGCCCGCGGCAACGTGAATGCCGTCCTCGACGTGGAGGGCTGGTTCCAGTAACTCATCGGGTGCGACATCGAGGCCCAGATCCTTCGCCACGGATCTCCGCGTCTGTCAATGCATGGTGAACTGAGCCCTTGCGCGGTACCAGCGCTTCGTCGCCTGCGTTCTCAATCGCCGCGATTCACTACCAGTCCGTTACGGGTCTTGGAGGTCATAGCGCTCCCGGTATCACCCCCAAGAACTGCCAGCCGACACTCCAGGGATTTGGACTTTTCGCCAACGAAACGGAGATGCGCTTGCCGGTCACGATGTTTTCCACCGCCAGCCCCCCAAAGGTGCCACCCATGGCAATGCTGCCACCCGTGGTGACCACGACGTCATTCCCATCTAGCCAACCGATGAGTTGGAAGTCGAGAGGATTAGGGATCTTCTGGACCACTCCGCCGGCGCGGAAGGCTTCGGCTGGAATCGTGTGCTGCCCGGTTGCGTCCTCGACTAGATCCGAAGGGCAAGCGATTACGGCTCCATGGGGCGATAACATGCAATAGCCGTTGATGTACGAACCGAAGGAAGTGATCACCCCGGACCAGGAAACTGCACGCAACTCCTGGGGATTGGCCCCACTGTAGGCGGGCACGCAGGCGATCCCGGCGGCGGTCGGACTGCCTATCGTTATCATCTCGGTGTCCCCCGCACAGAGTGGGGGCGCGAAGGTTTTGTTGGCTGGATTGAACACCCGCAGTTGTGACGAACAGTCCACGCCTGATGAGCACGGTCCTGTTCCGGCGCTGTACCCGGTAAAGTAGGCCGAGAGGGTCTGGGACACCACCAGATTGTCCCCATCCCAGCCCATCGGCCAGGTCAAGGGAGCAGTGCTGCTTTTACTGTTTCCGTCAAACAGGGTCTGCTCGATCCCCCCGCCCATGGCCATCAGATACATGTGGGAGGTGTAGGGCGGTGCGTCTCCGTTGAAGTTGGTGAGTACCGCCACCGCCACTCTTGAATCGTCGGGGCTGACTGCAAACGCCACCTCCGCTCCGGTCGGTCGATTGACGGTGAAAGCGACCCCGTGCTGTCCAGTCGAGGTCAGGTAGTCAATGTTGGTGTTCCCGTCTTCGTAGTAAAGGCGGCTGTCGGAGGTACTGGTAATGGCCGGATCACCAACTGAGTAGTAATCGGAAGGGGTGTTGGCAGTGACGGAAGCCACCACGATTCCCTTGGCGTTCACCAATCCGAGCGTGTACGGCCCGATACCGGCGTTTTGGGATCCGACCACCGCGAGTGGATTTGCAACGACCGGTGCCGACGGGGTGGGACTGGGTGTGGGAGTGGTCGCAGGCACGCTGGGCGTTGGGACCGGAGTGGGGGTCGGGATGGAGTGGGAAGAGGAGGTCGGCGATGCACCGGCTCCACAAGCGGCCAGCAATAAGGCCAGGGGCAAGGTGGCGATCAACCCGTGACGGTGGATTTGGTTTCTGGGTTGCATCTCACCTGTGTAACCCCACCCTGACCGCAAGGGTTTCGACGAGGTCGTCACGGTAGGCACCTCCTGATCGCAGTCTTCGCCTTCTGCATAACTGCGAACAGGGCCAGAGGTCACCTCTTGTACCGGCAAAGGGTCCTGTGCGTCGTCTCTTATAAGACCGGCCTCACGCGGAGCCCAGGTGGTCCACTGACACCGTTCGCACCGAGGAGCCCGTCGACGGAGCTACCGAATCAGTTCGAGCGCGCGCGCTGCGACCTCATCGATGTGATCGCCGGTCCGATGCGACCAAGTCTGCCTCGGCATATGCGCGGTTCGTTGATCCCGTCCCGTGACGTCGATTGCTCCGGCGTGCATCGCCGAAGGAATCAACGCAAAGGGACGCCGTGCTTTGTGGCTCAACTCGTGGGCAACACTCCCGAGGAAGAGATCCTCCATCGTGCTGTGCTGCCCATTGCCGACCACGATGAGGTCTGCGTCCTCAACGTCGGCGACGTGCAATATCCCTGTTGCTGGATGCCCTTCGACAAGGATGATCCGATGCTTGATGTCCGTGCCGGTCAGGGGCCCAAACAGCTCCTTCTTGACATGAGATCGCACATCGTCGCCCAGGTAGTCGAACTCCCGAAGGCGAACGTCTCTCACTGTGGTACCGCCAGGGGCGCCAATAGGCTTCAGCACATGCACCGCGATGATCTCGGCGCCGCGGGATTCTGCCTCCTGGATTGCCCATTCGAGGGCGGCGTCCGATGCCGCCGACCCATTCACTCCCACCACGATCTTCTGCGTGCTCACAACGTCCGCCTTAGGCATCTGAGGATTGCTCGGTCAAGGTTCATCTAATCCGCAGATCGGAGGCCTGTCAAGAGGCGTTTGTCCCGACTCGGCTAGTCAGGTGGTCACGAATCTGAAGGCATTCCCCCGGTGCGCTCGGAATGTAGGTAGGGCTGGTTGGTTAAGTCCCTACTGACAATCAGTCCCTGCCAGGAACCCTCGCACAAGAGTCGAAGATGCCAGGTGCCTGCTGAAACTCAGTCGTCGTCGCAACACGCGTGCGCGTGAGAGACGGTCTGCAACTGCTCGAATATCCGCTCCACGACCGCGGAATGAGTCGCTGCAGCCGCCAGGGTCGCGAGCTCACCGTCGATGGCCGCCAGTATGGCCCCGACCTCTTCGTCGCTCACCGGGACGTCCAGCGAATCAGCTGCCCGCTCGACATCCGCGGCTCCGTAGTCCACTCGCACGGTGACGCGCCGCGTCCCTGGGGAGACCGCCGTCGATGCTCTAGCCATGCATCCATGGTCACCCCCCCGGAATGGTTCCACAAGTGCCGTTGGTCCCAAGAAACGCTGGGTCGGGAGGCACCTGCTGAACCGGCGAACCGCCCGATCGCCGCGGGTTGCCTTCGCTGACCAGCCCGTCGCGGCGGAGTGGGCTTGGATGTCGCTGGCTCGCGGCCCTGCCTATCCTGGGCTCACGACGATGGTGCCGACCATCGCGTAGTGAATCGTGCACGAGTACGGGTACACGCCGGCGACGGTGAATTTCACCTGCCACACGCCGCCACTCGCGAGCACAGGGTCGCTGATCGAAGCATCGCTGCTGAACACGAGGTTGTGCGTCACCGATCCGATGTTCTTCCACTCGACGATCTCGCCGACGGTCGCATCTTGCATCGCCGGTTCGAAGATGTTCTGATCAGTCGCCGAGATGATCACCGCGGCCGTGCCAAGCTCGCCGCCCGCGATGCCTTTGGCCGATGAGCTCGTGGACGCGATTGGGGTGCCGCTGCCCCCACACGCAACCACGCCAAGGGTCAGTAGCGTCATGGCAATCAGAAGTCGGGTGCTCATCATCCTCGACGCCGTCCTACCTTCTCGTTGCGCACGTCGCATCCTTGGCAACGAACCTGGCCGGCGGGCTGTCACTCGCCTTCGTCCCCAGGAAAGAAGTCGTCCACTCCTGCGTTGAGATCGGCGCAGCGGTTACATAACTGGCGCCCTTCCGTGCCAGGTATGGCCTGACCGTCGTGCTTGATCCGTTGGCCATGGACGCAGTCACGCCGATCGTGATAGACCCCGCGTTCTCGCTGGGAGTATGTAAGGGAATCCGTATGGAACGGGTGAACTTTCAGCGTGAGCATGATGTCCTTCGGCGCGCTGTCCTCACCGGGAAGGAGTTCGGCGATACTTCTCTGGCTGATCATCATTACCTCCACGGTCAGCACTTGATTCGCTGGATAGACGGTTGTTCGCATCAGGGGAACGATTCATTCGATTTGAACAGGGCTATCGTGCAAGCCAGCGTCCATCTGCGACAGAGGCGAAGGTCATAAGCCCAGAGGCCGGTTGGCCATCCTCGAACACGGAGTACTTCATGAGCACCCCCGACTTCAATTGGTTTGCCATCACGCCCACCGGGCCGCATACGGCACCGGGTGCCAACGACCGTGGGTGGCGGCTGGAAGTGACCATGCGTCGAACACCCAGGGTCGTCAGTGTGCACCCCATGGGGTCGCACCTCTCGTTGCCAACGCGTGGGCACAAGGTGGCTCCCGGTCGATCGCGCCAACAGCTTACGGAACAAAGTTGGACGCTGGGGTGCGCGATGGTGATGGGGCTTGGCCTTGAACCTGACGCAATCGTCGCGACCGCCCTCCTCGGCTGCTACCGGCGCGGCTCTCCGCTGGCCTGATCGTGCGGAGGCGGACCATAATCTGACAGATGGCGAAACTGTCCACGTCCGCGAGGTTCGACTTCGTCGTCGACCGGGAGGCGAAAGGCTGGCTCGACAAGCACCCAGCGGCCTCACGCCTGTTCATCGCTTTCAAGTCATCGCGGGCCTGTTGTTCTGGTGTGCGAGTCTGTGATGTCCGGATTCGCGTCGACGTCGTATCTTCGCAGCGTCAACGTGGCGAGACTTCGTGGTGCCCGCTCGGCCAGGTCGAGGGTCGCGATGTGTTCGTTGACTCTCGTCTCGTCGAGCGCATGCCGCGGCAGCTTCCACTCACCGGTCGCGGAATCGGCCCTTTCCGCCGTCTCGATCTCGACCTTAGCGGCGAGCAATGGGCTGAGGTCCTCTATCCCCGCTGACTGGACCGGCACTCCCTCAACCGGCCAGCGGGGCCGTGCGAATCCAAGCAGGGCCCCGGAGCTGCGAACGGTCCGCCTGGGGTGTCTGCCGCGGAAGATCGTTGCGAAAAGCACACATCGCGTGCGCGCCGTCCAGGCGCTCCCACGTCCAAGCCGATGCCCGAGTGTCCCGGCTCAGGTCACCCCGCGGCGAATCCACGCGACCACGACGGCGAGGCACACCACCGAGAGGGCCGCGTAGATGCCGCCCCCCATCAATCCTCCTTCGCGTTCTCCTGCGGCACTTCGATGTCGTAGAAGGCTTCCGACAGCAGGGGCTACCGGCCCATGTGATGGCGGCGGCGACATGATCGGTTCGTCCAGGCGCCTCGCCTGAGGAGTAATGCGGTTCAGTTGCCGAACTTGAAGGTGGACGACACCTGCGAGTAAGCGTTCAGATGGGCTCCGCCGTCTAAATCATCGATCTCGATCGCGATCGTGCTGGTGATCTTCTGACCCTGGGCCGACGTCGACCAGGTCAGCAGGTAAACGCGTAGGGAAAGGGCCTTGATCAGCCCGTGTTCGAGCGAGGCGGGACCGACACCTACGATCAGCGGCTGATACCCCCAGGAGGACGATGGGTCAGGGCAGGGAGCGTTGTGCGCGAGGTTGGCGACAATGTCGACAACGACGCCGCTCAGTCCTCCGACCGTGACCGCACGCGGAGCAGTCACCTTAATGGTCGGAAGCCGTGCCCAGTAGGCGGCAATCTCCCCCGGTGCGGTCCCGACTCCTGGGGCGGAAACCTCACCGGAGCATTCCTGCATTTCCGCCGCGACACCTGAGTAGACCCCGAGATAATCGCTCGTGCCCGCGTTGACCCCCGCGAGGCTGCCCCCCGGAGGGACGAGCAGGAAGTTGCCAGGCGTGTCCTCGTAGTTCTCCCAGCCGGCAGAAACCGTGTAGGTAATCTGTGGGTGGAACACGACCGTGTGATACGTGCCTCCCTGCAGGGGACCTAGGCACGACCCGCCATCGGGATTGGGGCAAGCTTTCGGTGAAGTCGTGCTGCTGGGGCTACTGGACGCTATTGACGCGGGAGTGGGCGACGCTGACACCGGGACCGACGGCCCAGCGGTCGAGCACGCCGTCATTGTGAGTACCGCCACCAGGCAGAATCGGCTTCTCATTCGTCGGACCCGATATGGAAGACGTACCCGTGATCCAGGCGATTGCGGGCAGCACCGAGCGCCTGCCGGGTAGCGATGCCTCGCAGGACGCATGATCACCTCCTTGCCGCTCCGATACGCCGGTGGCCCCACAGCATGATCCCACTTATCGCAAATCCTGAGCGGGTCCCGCGGGCCATCGGTCGGTGAGCAAGATGAGCACCGAAACTTACCGTGCAAGGGCGGGGGCGGCCGACTTCCTCGCTGATCATCGTCTGCTGTCGGCGGGGTGGGTCACCGCCTCCTCATCCGCCGGCGGCGTGTTCTTGGCGCGTGCGGTCAAGGCTAGGACCGCAAGACGCCGTGTCCTCTGGGCGTTCTTAGCCACCGTCGAATTCGGGATCGCCATCGGCATCATCCGGGCGCTCGTAAAGAAGAACTCAGCTGAAGCAACGCATCGCGAGGAGGAGGAGTGATAAGAGCTGGTGCATGCCCGTTGGGTCTGCGTTGGGCCTCGGTTCGTGTGCGTTCGGAGGACCAGGTGGGCACGCGGAGCTAACATTCAAATCAGCGCTAGGCCAAGAAATCCCGGTCGGGTGAAAGGACGCTCGGGTGCGCAATCGTGTGCTCCGGTCGGAACCCGACGATCACCGTGTCGGTCGCGAGGTCACGCAGGAGCGCTGCCTCACGTCTTTCGGCCCGCCAGTGCTCACTGGAAATCTGCGGTGGTGATCCCGTCAGCGTGTCCGGGCGGCCACTGCACCAACTCGATACGGTACCCGTCGGGGTCGGTGAGCCAGGACGTTCGCGGGCCAAACTCGCCAGCAGGGTGCTGCTCCGCTTCGGGCTGCAGGCCCAACTTCATCAAGGTTGCGACTGTGGCGGCCAAGTGGCGGACCTGGACCACAAGGTGACTGAAGCCCGTCCCGACGCTGACCGGCCCGTCGACCGGTCGGTGGACCAGTTCGAGGGTGACGACCTCGTCGCCGGGGAGCTTGAGCATGGTCAGGCTTTCCCCGTCGCCCGCGCTAATCTGCCCGACCTGCTGATAGCCGAGGCTGGAGTAGAAATCGAGGGAAACAGTCAGGTCAGTAACGCGGTATGCCGCGTGAAGAGTCTTGACCGCACCCGCCGTGCGCCTAGCCATCACGACGTCGCGTAATACAGGTAGGTGACTTCATCCCTGACGACAACGATCGATCCTTCGAGGTCGATCGGGTGCGGCGTCGAGATGACTCAAGTACCGCCGTCCACCGAGGAGACCGAGACCACGCTCAAGCGCAGCGGCGCAAAGTCCGCAGTCAAGCAGCTGTTGGACGAGGCTAGGGTTGGCGATGGCAATAATCTTATCGGCTGCCAAGGCCGGGCCCTTCCGAGAGCCTCATCGATAGGCGCTGGCGAAGCCCACGCCAACGTCAGCGTGAGGCCACGCCTCGGGCAAGATGTGGGAGATCGCGATCATCGGTGCGTCGGTCTGGTGGACGCTTGGCATGCCGACTGAGCACTTCCTTGACGAGATCGTCCTGGTCGGCACCAATGCAGTCCAATTGACAGGACGCTCGCCTAGACGGGGTCCTAGCTCGGCGCCATACGGTGTTCCGGCCTCAGTTCCGTTGGCTCACGCGTGCATCGCACCTGACCGCGAGACCGCACCAGCCCCTGGAGCGAACAAGTGTCGCAGCGTCGAACCAGCCCACAACAGCACCAGCACTGTCATGAAAACGGCGAGTATCGCAGCGCTGTTGGTGAT
>JBAPOS010000196.1:0-5109 GCA_049279755.1 Candidatus Dormiibacterota bacterium
ATGACGAGCCTGATGCTCGCCGGTGCGCTCGCACTCTGCGCGACGCTGCTCCACCACCCGGGTGTGAGCGTGGTCTTCGTCGTCGCCGCGATCCTGGTGACGATCGTGCTCGCGCGGCCGGCGCGGATCGTGCTCGGCCTGGTCGCCGTCTCGCTCGCGGTCGAGATGCTGATTCCGCTGCAGACCGGTGGTGGCCGCATCGGCGACTGGGATCTGCACTACCAGCTCAGCCGGGCATACGCCGGGCTTGCATCGACGGTCGGTCTCACCGAGCTCAGGCAGCGCACGCCGCTGTTCGATGCCCTGGCAGGCGGCGTGCTCTTCTGGGGGAAGTCGTACTGGGTGTTTCAGATCGTCAGCGTGGTGCTCAACTCCCTGTGGCTCTGGCCCGCGCAGCGCCTGATCCAGTTGCTCGGGGCGAGCCCGCGGCGTCTGCTCGTCGTCGGCCTCACGCCGATGATCATCATCTACTCGGTCTACACGTGGCCGTGGGGCTTTGTCTCGTTCTTCGTGCTGGCGGCGATATGCGCCGCCCTGTCGCGCGGGCGGGTCGCGGCGATCACCATCGGGGTCGCGCTCGCCGGCGCGTTGCTCACCCACATCGGAGCAATCGGGCTGGTCGCGGGTCTCGGGCTGTGGGTGCTCTTCCGGCGCCCCGACTGGAAGCTGACGGTCGTCGCCGGGTTGGCCGGCGTCTCCCTGATCGCGCCCTGGGCGGCCTTCACGCACACGCTCTCGCCGAGCGTGCTCTGGCAGGGGTCCATTCCCGCTCAGTACGCGGGATCGCTGGGTCAGTGGTTGCTGAGCCGGCCCGTGCTCCTGGTTTCGACCTTCTGGGGTATCCCGCCGCTCCGCCTCGGTACCCCCCTGCTCGACGCGGTGATCTCGCTGTTCTTCTTCTCGACGACCGCGGCGCTGCTGCCCGTGCTGCTTGTCGGACGGCGATGGCCGCGTCCACCGCCGCCGGCGTTGTGGGCCATCGTCGGTGGTGTCGTCGCGGGCATGCTCCTCCTGCCCACGAACACGTCCCGATCGGGACTGGCCGAGACCATGTTCACGGCGAACATCGCCCTGATCATCGCCGGCGTGGCGCGGCTCCCACACCAGCAGGCGAGAACGCTCGGGAAAGTCACGGCCGGGCTTGCCTGCCTTGCGGTCGCGGCGCTCGTCTGGCGCGCCGAGATCGTGGTGCCCAGCGACCCCAATCTCACGTACAAGGTGGCTCAGGGCCTCGAATTTTTCGTGGCGCGGTTCTCGCTGATGCCGGGCATCCTTCTCGGGATTGCCGGGATTGGCCTCCTGGGGCTGTCGTCGCGCCCTGAGACCAGACCTCCCGCAGCAGCACCGCAGCTGCGGTGATAGTCGCCGCTGTTGCGAGCAGCGGCGCCGCAGGTGGGATGGTCGAAGCCGGTCCCGCCGACGAGATGTCGATGAACAAGGTCGCGGGAGTCATCGCCACGCTCAGCAGCGCTGCGATGCGGCGATGACCACCGAGCAGGAGGATCGCCATTGGCCACATCAGGTACTGGTCCGAGATCGCGGGTGCAAGACCGAGGACGATGAGCATCGCCAGCGCGACGATGTCCACGACCGCGACATCGCGTCGCGCGCATTCGACGACCAGCCAGAGGACCAGCGCCGCGACCACAAGGTCGACCGGGACGATGAACGGATCACCCCATGCGGCTGGAAAGAGCAGTGAGGTCCCCAGGCCCTGGCGGTGCGGCACGTAGGCGATAACGCCGACCAGGCCTTGCACGATGTGATCGGGGTGGATGACGAAGTACAGCGCGAATGCCGCCACCGACGGAACCAGCACGCGAATGACGAAGCCGGCCCACTCCGCGCGGCGGATACCGGCGAGCAACGCGGGGACGAAGTACGCGGGCCAGACCTTGACCGCGGTGCCGATGCCCACCAGCCACGCCGCGCGCCGCGGGTGAGCGGCCAGCCACGCGACCGCGAGGAGCAGGCAGAGCGCCGGGATGCTGTCGAACTGTCCGTGCAGGGTGGGCACCGCGATCGCAATCGGGTTCAGCGCGTACAGCCACGCGCTGCGCCACCGCCACGGTCCACGGACCAGGAACGCGAGCCCGGGGGCGATCGCGGCGTCGATCATCCAGAAAGGCGCGCGCACCAGTGCTGCGAAGAGGTGCGGGCTGCCGCTTGGCACGATGGTTGCGGCCAGCGACCACCACCAGTAGATGACCGGCGGGTAGTTGGCGAGCGAGGGGAGCCGTTGTGCGTACACATCGCCGCCGCGGCGCAACTCATCGCCGAGCTTTCGATACGCGAAAAAGATGTCGTAGGTACCGCCGTCGAAGAGCAGCGACACCGCCGCTCGCAGGCAGAGCGCGACCAGCGTGATCGCCACGAGCCGCAGGGCGACGCGTCCAGCGCCGGTACCTGTGCGTACGGGCGCGAAGGCAATCGCGATTCCGGCGATGCCGGCTCCGACGAGCAGCACCCACGCCAGCAGCGTCGCAGTGCCCGACGACAGACCGATGGTCATCTTCGAGGCGTCAGCCTAACTGCCGCGCTCGGGTGCGTCGACGACTTGCTTCATCCGACGATACGAGGCTGCAACGATCCGCCCACCCGCGATCGACCGCTCCGCGGCTCCGCTTAGCGTCGTGCTTCATGGCCGACGAGGATCAGTCTCCCGACAACTCCCGGTTCGATCCTGGCGCGGGGTGGCAGATACGCGTTCGGGAGGCCCCCGTCCCGGACTGGGACGCCAGGCCGGCTCCTGCCCCACCGGCTTTCGTGCCACTACCGGTGTTCGGCGCGGTCTCGGCGCCACCCGCGCCACCCGCACCGCCTCCGCTCGAGCCGTTGACGGCGCCTCCAGGACCTGCGGCGCCGGCGTCGACGCCGCGGAGCCCGCGAGCCGCGATGCTGGTCGCCGTCGCGCTGATCGTTCTGATCGCCGGTGGTGGCCTCTATCTCATCACCCGAAGCCCGCAGGCGGTCCTGCCGCTGAGCACGCCCCTGCCGTCGACGGTCGCCGTGGTCCATTCCGGCCCAGCCCAGTTCGCGCTGGTCTCACTGAACGGGGGCGGCACGGTGCGGACGCTGAGGCTCCCCGGCACTCCTGACGCCATCCTCGAGACCCCCGACCGATCCAAGGCCTTTCTGCTCGACTCCTCGCACGGCGATGTCATCCCCGTGAACCTGGTCAGCGGTCGGGTGGGTGCCGACATAGCGGTCGGGAAGCTGCCGACCGACGAGGAGATGTCCGCGGATGGGGCAACCCTCTACGTCACCGACAACCTGAGTGGGACCGTCATTCCCATCGACACCGCAACCAACCGGCTCGAGCCGGCGCAGCCGCTGACCCAGGGAGTCGACTTCTATGTGCCTTCGCCGACAACATCGGGCGCGCTCGTGGGCGCGGCCACATCGGCGGGCCAGCCCGGCGTCGTGTACTTCTACAACCCGGCGACGGGCTCCGGGACCCCGGTACAGGTTGGCGCAAACCCAGCCGAATCTGCCTTCTACAGCAAGGACGGCAGCACGGTCTGGATCACCGAGGCCGGCACCAACAGCCGGCCCGGAGTCCTGATCCCCGTCGACGCGGCCACGCACAAGCCCGGCACGCCGATCAAGCTCGGCGTCGCTCCGGGCGCATACGCGCTGGCGCCCAACGGTGAGACGCTGGTCATCGCCAACCGAACGGACAGCACGCTCTCGGTCATCGATCTCGTCAAGCGCGCCGTGATCGCAACCGTGCCGGTGGGCGCGACGCCGACCGGAGTCGCCGTCGACGCCGCCGGAACGACCGCCTGGGTTGCCTCAGTTCCTGACCACAAGCTCGTCCCGGTCAGCCTCGTCACCGACCGCGCGGGCACTGCGGTGAGCCTCGACAATGCGCCCGGCGACCTGGCACTGCCGTCCGCGTCGGGTCTCGCCTGGGTCTTGTTTCCCAGCTCGAACGGCAGTGTGAGCTTCCTCGACGGAACCACGGGCCCCTTCGGACGGTCGATCCATGTTGGCAACGGCCCCGACCTGATGATCGGCACCGGGTCCGAGACCAGCTGGGTCGCCAACGCGCTCACCAATACCGTGCAGCGCATCAACGCTGCGGGTGAGAGTGCCGGGCGCCCCATCCCCGTCTTCCAGGCGCCGAGCGAGCTGAAGCTGACGCCCGACGGGAGTGCGCTGCTCGTGCTCAGCTACGGCGACGGCGTCCACTCGGGCGCCCTGACGTCGATCAACGTCACGACATCCAGGCCGAGCACGCCGATCAGCGTTGGCGCAGGCCCGTCGAACCTCACGCTGGCCCCCGCGGGTGATGTTGCATTCGTCGCGGATTACCAGGCCAATGCGGTTGTGGTCGTCGATGTCACGAACTGGAAGGTGAAAGGCGTCCTGCCGCTGCCCTGCGGTCCGACGGATCTCGCGATCACCCCGGACGACACACAGCTCTTCGTCGGGTGCGGTGACTCGTCGGCGGTCCTTCCGGTGAAGCTTCCCGACTACACGCTCGAGGCACCGCTGGCGGTCGACAGTCTGCGCGGGCTGGTCATGCCAACTACGGGGACGAATCTGCTCGTGGTCGGCAGCAACGGCCTCCAGACGCTCGACACGACCACGAACAAGATCACCAAGAGCGTGAATGAGACGTCGAACCTCGTCGACGCCGTGGAGACCACGGGCGGGGGAACGATTCTCGCTGTTGACAATTCCGGCGCGGCTCTGTTGCTCATCGATCCCGCGACGCTGGCCACCAGGAAGTCGCTGGCGGTGGGCACACGTCCCGACGAGGTGGTGTTGTCGCCGGATGACACGCGCGCGTATGTGCTCGACACCGGTCAGCAGAAGCTGTTCGTCATCGACGTCTCCACCTGGAAGGTCATCGCGACGCTGGGCGTGTCCCCGGATGCCACCGGCGTCGTCGTGCCCGACCCGGTCGTTGTTCCACCTTCCTCCTGAGCGTGTCGACGCCGACCATCGCTCCGCCGCTGCCGCCGCCGGCGTGGCCGGATCCGCCGCCACCGCCGCCGCCGCAGGAGCAGCCGGATGCGCCGAATCCGAACCGCCCGTACGTGATCGGCCTCGTGGTCGCCGCGGTGGTGTTGCCGCTGCTCGCGGTCGGATGGCTTGTCC
>JBAPOS010000197.1:0-6806 GCA_049279755.1 Candidatus Dormiibacterota bacterium
TCATACCGCCGCCAGCCATGAGCTGGCCATGACGCCCAGCTTGGCCGCCGTCGAAAGGCGCGCACGGCCGCGCAGGGGCAGCTCCGGTGCGGCTTCGATCCGATCGAGAATGCCGAGGTAGATACCCGCCATGGTTCGCACGCACACCGCCGGTTGCTTCGGGATCGACTCGGTCACACGGATGCCGGACGCGTGCAGGGTTCGCGCGCGAGCGATCTGCATCGACATGAAGTCGTGCCAGCCTGGCGCGACGCTGCCTTCGAGGATGTGGTTCTCGGTGATGCCGAAGTCCGCCAGCTCGCTCAAGGGCAGGTAGATGCGCCCGCGCGCAGCGTCCTCCTGCACATCACGCAGGATATTGATCAATTGCAGCGCGACTCCCAGCTCATCGGCACGCTCCAGCGCCACCGGGTCGTGGAAGCCGAAGATGCGCACGCACATGCGCCCGACGACCGACGCAACCAGGTTGGCATACGCGCGCAGCTCGTCCCAGGTCTGATAGCGAGTCGTCGACAGGTCCATCGCCACACCGTCGATGAGCATGTCCAACTCGACCAACGGAATCGCGTGCCGCCGCATCGCGATCGCGAGCAATCCCATGATCGGGTCGGTGCTGTCACCGGGGCGGGTCTGGCGAAGGCGTTGCCGATGATGCTCGAGTCGTTGGTCGCGCGACGCGCGGCCGTCGAGATCGGCATCGTCGTCCACCTGGCGCGCAAAGTCGTAGAGCGCGTAGATCGAGGTGCGCTGCCGGCGTGGCAGCGCGATGAAACCCCAGTAGAAGTTGGCCGCCTCGCGGCGCGCCATGTCCTCGCAGTAGCGCTCCAGCGCGCGCACGTCGCCGGCGGTGGGTGTGTCAAGCATGGCGGTCACCAGCCGGATGCGCCGGAACCGGGGCGACTCGCGCTTCAGCGCGGCGCACGCCCGCCGAGAGGGCCGCACCGATAATGCGTACCCTCGCGGCGCGATCGACCGCTGGACGGGCTGCGGCGGTGCGATATCCGGCACCTGCGATCGCGTCAAGAATCGAAACGCCACCGAGGCGGTAGAGCGCGAGTTGGACACGCAGCCGCGGCGGTGCCAGCGCCTCCAGAGCGACTCCCGAATCGAGCAGAGTCCGCGCCCGCTCGCACATCGCGCGCGTCGCGCCGTCGACGCCGTGCTCGCGGATGTCCCGCTGGAGCAGGTAGGTGCGACCCAGGCGCCGGTCCACCGACACGTCCTGAGCGAAGTTGGCGAGCTGGAGGCCGATGCAGACGTCATCGCTCAGCGCCACGGCCGAGGGATCGCGGATGTCGAAGAGGCGGAGCACGATGCGCCCGACCGGCGCGGCGGAGAGCGCGCAGTAGCCACGCAGCGAAGGCCAGTCCTCGTACGTGTCGACGCGCTGATCCTGCAGGTTGGCATCGATCAGGTCGATGAAGGGCTGTGCCTCCAGGCCGAAGCGCCGGACGGTGTCGGAGAGCGCCACCAGGACCGGATGGGTGCGCTCATCGTGGTCGAAGCTCTCCCGGGTTTCATCGCGCCACCGTCGTAGGCGTCGCATCGCCACGGCGCGATCCCCGCTCTCGTCACCGAGGTCGTCGGTGAACCGGCAGAACGCGTAGACGCGGGTCAGGTCACGACGCAGCGATCGCGGTGAGAGTCGAGAAGCGACCGTGAAGTTCTCGTAATGCCTGACCAGACGCCTGCAGTAGGCGTCGGCCGCTTCGATCGACACAGCCGGCTGCGTCACCAGGCCGCCCGTCCGTCGCGGCGGATGAGACGGGCGTCATCGCGCAGGTGGGCGACTCGCGCCGTGCCGACGCAGAACATGGCGAGGCGGAGCTCCTCGAGGATCACCGTGACGGTCTCATCGAGCGCGTCGTCACCGGCGGCGGCGGCACGCACGAGTGGTCCGGCGATGCCCACGGAGTCGGCACCGAGCGTCAGCGCCTTGGCGATGTCGATGCCGTTGCGCACACCGCCACTCGCGATCAGCACGCCGTTCGGTGCCGCGCTCCGCGCGCGCAACAGGGCGTCGGTGGTGGGAATGCCCCAGCCGGCGAACGCGGCTGCGATGCGCGCGCGGACCGGGTCGTGCATGCGATGGCGCTCGACCTCGCTCCAAGACGTGCCGCCGGCACCGGCGACGTCGACCGCCGCCACCCCTGCGTCGAAGAGTCGCGTCACCAGATCATCGGCGATGCCCCACCCGACCTCCTTGACGACCACCGGCGCCCCCAAGCCGGCGCACACGGCGGCGATTCGGGCCAGCAGACCGGCGAACGCGGTGTTGCCCGTGGTCTGCAGCGCCTCCTGGAGCGGATTCAGATGAAGGACGAGCGCATCCGCGCGGAGCACCCGAAGGAGATGCCGGCACTCCTCGATCCCGACACCGAGGTTGAGTTGCACTGCGCCGAGGTTGGCGAGCAGAGGCACATCGGGCGCGAGCGCGCGCACGTCAAATGTCGGGAGCACCTCGGGCCGTTCGAGAAGAACGCGGCACGAACCAAGACCCATCGCCAGTCCGTGGGCCTGGGCGACTCGCGCGAGTCGCTCGTTGATGACCCGCGTCTGCTCCGTGCCACCGGTCATGCACGAGACGAGCAGCGGCGCGCCGACGGGCCGGCCGAGAAGGCTGGTGCGCAGCTCGACATCATCGAGATCGATCTCGGGGAGGGCGCGATGCACGAAACGCCAGTCGTCGAAGCCGGTTTCGACACCCTTGGCAGCGACGTCCTGGTTGATGTTGATGCGCAGGTGCTCGTCCTTGCGCGAGGCCGTGCGCGATCCGGTGTTCGTGTCGATGCTCGAGTCAGCGGTTGCGTTCAGCAACATGGATCGCCAGGTCCGCGAAGTCGGTGAGCGACTCGTCCGCAAGGCCGGTGAGTGCGGCGATGGCATCGCGCGCGAGCACCATCGGGACACCCGCGGTCAGTGCCGGTCCGCCCAGCTCGTCGAGCAGCGCCCGCAGCCGGAACTCGCCGCCCGGCTCGCGTTCACGAAAGAGCCGCTTCAGCTCGCGACGACGCACCGGCGTCGCCACTTCGTATGCCGCGACCACAGGGTAAGTGAGCTTGCGGCGGCGCAGGTCGCCGCTCCGGCCCTTGCCGGTGACCTGCGGGTCGCCCCACGTGCCGAGCCAGTCGTCACGAACCTGAAATGCGAGGCCGAGCAACCTCCCCGCGGCGTCGAACCGCCGAGCAACCGCCCGCGGCGCTCCCGCGAGCACCGCACCGGCCGCCATCGCAGCACCGAGCAGGGCTCCGGTCTTCATCGTGACCAAGCGCAGGTAGGTCGCCTGGGGGGCCCCGGCACGACCCTCCAGCGCGAGGTCGAGACACTGGCCCTCAACCACCTGCACCACCGCCCGGCTCAGCAGGTGGGCAGCTCGCATCCTTCTCCCTGGGCGCGGTCCGGGCGCGAGCAGGCCGCACAGCGCGTTGGCGAACATGCCGTCACCCGCATTGATGCCCTGCTCGGCGCCCCAGATCGTCCACACCGCCGGTCGGTGGCGCCGGAGTTGATCGCCATCCTGGATGTCGTCGTGGATCAGGGTGAAGTTGTGGATCAGCTCGACCGCAACCGCCGCCGGCAGAGCCCAGGCCGCGTCGCCGCCCAGCGATTCGCACGCCCAGAGCGTCAGTGCAGGACGGATGCGCTTGCCGGCGGGCTCATCGGCGGGATGTCCCTGGGCATCGATCCAGCCGAGATGGTAGGCGGACATCTGGCGGAGCAGTCCCCGAGTTCGAGGCGTGGTCTGTCGCAGACCGTGGTCGAGCAGATCGGAGTGCCGATCGAGCAGCGCCGGCTGCCCCTCGATCGGCGGCGACGCATCGATGTCGAGAACGCGTTCCGCCATGGGCCTCCCCCTGCAAGGAAGCTTTCTACGCCGTAACTATCGTCGAATGGTAACCAACCCGCTTCCGCGGCGGCAAGCCGGTCAATCGCGGCGGGTCACGCCACTCCGGCGGCGGGGAGCACGACCTGGAACTCGGTGCCGCGGCGAGGCTCGGAGGTTACCGATACGGTTCCTCCGTGGGCTTCGACGACGTGCCGGACGATTGCGAGGCCGAGCCCCGACCCCTCGCCGTCGCGCTGCCGAGAGCTGTCCGCCTTCCAGAAACGCTCGTAGATCCTGGGCAGGTCGGCCGGCGTGATGCCGACACCAGTGTCGCGACAGCGGAGCACGACCTGCCCCTCCGATCCTGGAATCGCGCTGACCGTGATGCTTCCGCCCGACGGCGTGAACTTGATTGCGTTGTGGGTGAGGTTGCGGAGCACTTGGCCGAGGTGCGACGCGTCGCCGAACACATCCGGGGTTCCCGATGCGACGCTGACATCGAGTGACACGCCCTTGCTCTCGGCGAGCGGACGGAGTCGATCGAGGCTTGCCATCAGCCCGGCGATCGGAACGCGCTCCCTGGCCATCGGCCGCAGCCCGGACTCGATGGTGCTCAGCTCGAGCAGCTCCTCGACCATCTGCGCCATGTGCGACGCCTCCTGGCCGATCCGCCTGACGAAGCCGGCGGCGGCGTCCGGGTCATCCAGACCACCGTTCGCCAGCGTCTCCGCAATCAGCTGCACCGCGGTGATCGGTGTGCGCAGCTCGTGCGACACGTTACTGACAAAGTCGCGGCGAACTCGCTCGAGGTGGTGCACGCGCGTCTCGTCACGCACCATCAGCAGGGTCGCAACCTCGCCGCCGAGCGCGACCGCGCGGGCGTTGAAGTCGCGATCGTGCAGCGTGATCGCGCGCTCCTCGACGTGGCCGCTCTCACGCGCGGCATCGAGCAGGCGGATGAGCCGGTAGTCCACCTCGGCGGCGATGAAATCCGAGCCCTCGACGAGTGGAAGACCGAGCAGGCGGCGCGCGGGCTCGTTGGCGAGGAGCACCCGGCCTTGAGCATCGAGTCCGACGATGCCGGGATCAAGGAGAAGCCCCACCGCCCGCAGCACGTCGATGCCCCCGGAACCGGAGAGTAGTTCGACTGCGCTCAACTCCTCCACCATGGCGAGTATAGGCTCGCGGCCGGCGGCGCCCATCGAGGCGAACCGCTAAGCTCGTTTCATGGCGTCCACCGTCGCCAAACGCATCCTCGTGGTCGAGGACGAGAACGCCATACGCGAGACGCTGCGCTACAACCTCGCCCGCGAGGGGTACCACGTCCTCGAGGCCGCGACCGGACCGGATGCGCTCAATGTCGCGAGGACGGAGCGGCCTGATCTGATCCTCCTCGACGTGATGCTTCCCGGGTTGAGCGGTCTCGAGGTGTGCCGGGTGCTGCGTCAGGAATCGTCGACGCCGATCCTCATGCTCACCGCCAAGGGGACCGAGGTTGACAAGGTCGTCGGCCTGCAGCTCGGCGCCGACGACTACGTGACCAAACCGTTCTCATTCAACGAGCTGCTCGCTCGGATCACCGCCCTGCTCCGCCGGTCCGATATGAGTGGCCGCCCCACGGGCGCACCAGAGATAGAGGAGTTCGAAGGCTTCCGGATCGACCGGGCCGCGCGTACCGTTCACGTCGAGGACGTGGAGCTCCGGCTCGCTCCCAAGGAATTCGACCTCCTCTCGCTGCTCCTGCGCAACAGTGGTCGCGTCCTCTCGCGCCAGGCGATCATCGCTGCGGTGTGGGGCAACCGCTTTTACGGTGACCCCAAGACTGTGGATGTACACGTCCGGTGGCTCCGCGAGAAGTTCGAGCACTTCGCGCGGATTCCCTTCCGGATCACCACCGTCTTCGGTGTCGGCTACCGCCTCGACCGCATCGGCGCAATCGATCCGTCCTCGTAAACTCGAACCAGTAGCGGAGGATGCGCGTGGACGCAGCGGTCATCGGCGGGGGTGTCATCGGTCTCGCCGTGGCCTGGCGGGCCGCTCGAGCCGGACTCAGCGTGGCACTTGTGGATCCGGATCCCGGATCGGGCGCCTCGAACTTTGCCGCGGGGATGATCGCTCCGGTCAGCGAAGCGGAGTTCGGCGAGGAAGCCGTGGTCGCCATCAACCGGGACTCAGCGGCGCGGTACCCGTCGTTCATCGCCGAGCTCGAGCTCGACGCGGGCCGTTCCGCGGGCTTCCGCCAGATCGGAACGCTCCACGTCGCCCTCGACGCAGACGAGCAGGTGGCTCTGGAGCGCCAGTATCGGTTCCGCCAGGAGCTTGGACTTCCTGTGGAGCGGCTCACGTCGCGCCGGACGCGCGACCTCGAGCCGGGGCTCGCACCGTCCGTTCGCGGCGGCATGCTCGTGGAGTCGGACCATCAGGTCGACCCTCGCGCCATGGTCTCCACCCTGCTCCAGGCGTGCAGCCGGCTCGGGGTGCAGATCCATCGCTCCCGGGCGTCGCTGGTGGTCGAGGCCGGGCGCGCGATCGGGGTGTCCCTCGACGACGGCGAACGGATCATCGCGCCATCGGTCGTGCTCGCCGCCGGCTGCTGGTCCGGCACGGTGACGGGGATCCCGGAGGTGGACACGCCGCCGGTACGGCCCGTGAAGGGCCAGATCCTCCGCCTGCGCGGAGCGCCGGAGATGATCGCTCGAACCATCCGTGGGGGCTCCGTGTACATCCTCCCCCGGGGAGACGGCCGGGTGGTGATCGGGGGCACCGTGGAGGAGCGCGGCTTCGACACGTCGGTGACCGCCGGTGCGGTGTACGAGCTGCTTCGCGAGGCCCGCGCGCTGGTCCCCGACGTCGCCGAGCTCGAGCTGGTCGAGGCATCGGCCGGCCTGCGTCCCGGCTCCCCGGACAACCTGCCGATGGTCGGCGACGCGGCGACCCCAGGGCTGATCGTCGCGACCGGCCACTACCGGAACGGCTACCT
>JBAPOS010000198.1:0-1904 GCA_049279755.1 Candidatus Dormiibacterota bacterium
GCGCGATCTCCTCGAGCGCGCCTGCGAGCGCGGTGTCGGCCACCCCGACATGCCGATGAGCGCGGCCCACGAAGAAGCACGTGATGCGCCAGTCGGGCACTTGGTGCAGGCCGCCCTGGTATGCCTGCTGGTGCTTGATACGCTGCAGTTCGAGGGTCGATCCATATTGACACCACCCGACACATCGCGCGCCGTCGTAGACAAGCGCGGCATGCGCCCGGCCCTCGCGCACCCGCGCCTCTTTGAGGTCTCGCCGCTGCTCCGGACTGTGTGCGCGCGCTGCGCCCTCCTCGTGGAAATTGAGGCACCAGCACCCACCCCACACGCCGTTGTGACGCTCGATCAACTCAGCGAAGTCTGACCACGTCGTTTCATTGAGAGGTCTGACATGGAAGTCGATCATCGTGTTCAGGCTTTTGAGTCGTGTTGTTTACGCCAAGGTATCAACGCAGGTCTGCCCGTTGTGCACCCTGCCAGGTGTCTCGCTCATTCCATCCGAGCGTGGTCGCGGCGATCAGAACGCCCGGGCCCGCAAGCCCCAGGAAGAATCCAGGTCCGAGGTACGGCTGCATGGCATTGCTCTCCGCACGACCGAGGTTGTCGACATACTCGCTGCAGAAGCCCAGAAGGACAAGGAGGATCACGAGAAGAAAGACAAATCGGATGAATCCTCCCGGAGGGGCACGGTAGACACGCACCGCGAGACCTATGACGATCACCGCAATGAGCAGTAGCCAGTTTGCCTGACGCAGGCCATCGACGATCACGTACGCGCCGGTGGCCGTGATCACCCCCACCCATTGCAGGGGCATCGAGCACGCGTAGAGGACGGCAGCCGAGACGAAGCCGGCGACGGCGACAATCCGCGGTTGGTACCGGGGTGGCTGATAGGCGGACAGGGGCCTCAGCATCACTGAGCCCTCGGGTGACGTATTGCGTGATCCGGTGCCTCCAACCGTTTCGGTCGTGTCAAGAATGCCATCGCGACGACGATCCAGAGAATCTCGGCGCCGATGAAGACGCGCTCGAACAATCCACCGAGGCTGCGCGGCTTGAACCCGACCACGGTCAGCGAGCCAAGACCTACAGCAGCGGCGATCCACACGAGTGTCAATACCGGAACTCCCCTGCGAGTCCTGGGGTGCCGGCGAAACTCGTCAGTGAGCAGACCGGTGCCGAGCAAGCAGGCGATGAAGGCGACCCCGGCGGCGGTGAAGTGCACGACCCCGTGCGGGGTGGGCGAGGCACCTTGGAGGTCGTCTGGGAAGACCCCCAGGACCGCTGATGCCACGGCCCACACTCCGAGGAGGACAACCCCAGTCATTCCAGACCGGCCAGGGCGCAGCGCCTGCAAGATCGAGATCGCGGCGGCCGCTGAGAACAGGAATCGCAACTCGAAGTTGGTGTCCATAAGCCAGCTGAAGGCGCCGTTGCCGTAATCGCTTTCGGCGTTGTGCAGGAGGCTGAGGTCCGGGCGGACCAGAAACAGGACCGCGTCGACGATGACATAGAGAACGGCGCCGGATATCGCTGCCCGCGCCCAGCGAGATAGACGCCCCGATTCCTCCGGCACGCCTGACGATTGTGAGGCAGTTCCGATGCTTGTAACGCGCGTTTCCCCGAACTGAGCCGATCCTACTTGCACGGTAGACCCGGACGCATGCGCGACATGCGAGCACGGCGGCGGCTTGAGGTGGGCGTTCGACCTATATCAACGTCGACGATATCGATGTGGTCGCCGCCAAGGCCACGTCAGCCGGGGTGACGATCGTGGTCGCACCCATGGACGTCATGGACGCCGGCCGTATGGCCATCTTCGGCGACACCACCGGCGCGATCATCGCCGCCTGGCGACGCCGTCCTCCTCGATCCGCAGGGCGCAGCTTTCGCGCTGTTCCAGGGGT
>JBAPOS010000199.1:0-18679 GCA_049279755.1 Candidatus Dormiibacterota bacterium
GTGCCGACGCCGCGCTCGCCCAGGCGGCCCTCCTGGGCGGGGTGGACGCAATCGCCCACCGGGTGGACGCGACGCTGCAGCTGATCGCGGAGCGACTCGACCGAGGCGGGCTCGTCGATCGCTACGAAGGGCAGCCGGACATGATCGCCGACCCCTGCGCGCCGTTTGTCTTTCCGACCTTCTGGCTGGCCAGGGCGCTCGAGGCCACCGGCCACGATGGTTCACGCTGGCTCGAGGCCGCGCTCGCAACCGCGGGACCGCTGGGACTCTTCGGCGAGGTCGCCGATCCGGTCGACCACAGCCCGCTCGGCAACTACCCGCAGGTGCAGAGCCACGCCGCCTTCGTGCTCGCGATCGCCGCGCCGGAGAACTCCGCCTAGATCAGCCGCACGACGACGCGAGCGAGGGCGCGTCGGGATCGTGCACCCCGACCGCCACTCCACCCGGCAGGACGGCGACGCACTCAATGTCGCCGCGCAAGACGCTGAGCTTGGGTGCGATCGCGAACAGACGGTCGAGCGACAGGGCCGCGTCGATCTGCGACACCAGGCTGGACCCGGCGAATCCGGGCAGGCCGAGCATCCCGATGTCGACCTCCGGAACCTGGGCGGCGATCACCGGACCCTCCGCGCCGGGCCGGAGCGACAGCTTGATGTGCGCGACGGCCGTGGGAGTGAAGGGGCCGGCCGATACCCGGGCCGAGACGACGACGAGACCGTCCCGGACGCGCACCTGGAGTTCCTTGAGCTCGCTGGGGTGCGGATTGTTGGCCACGGCGAGCACGGTGAGGTCCTGCTCGCTCAGCACCACGACGCCGTGCGGCCCCTCGATGAGCTGCGCGGCCATCTCCTCACCGAGGGCGACCGCGATCGCATCCTCGTTGGCGCCGTGAGACGGACCCGCCGGCGGTGCTCCGAGATCGGGCGCGGCGAGGGCGCGGTCGGCGAGGAACACCGAACCGCCGACCATGATCAGCAGCACGATCAGTCCGAGGCAGCAGCCACGCACGATCCCGCGCTGGTCAGAGGACTTCACGTCCCCTATGTTCGCCCGCCGGGCTCCGTCGCGTGCGTCGCCGGCACGGGGTGGAGCACGAGCCGCGTTCGTGCGTGCCTGCGCACCTCCAGGGGGCTCCAGTAGAGCGGGAACTGGCGATTGGTTCGCCAGCGGCGCGAGAGGTCGCGGTAATGACGGGATCCTGGTTGCCCCGACTGCCCTGGGACATGGATGCCGCCACTCGCATCCCACTTGCCGACGTCGATGACCTGGCGCCAGGAGGGCGCGGAAAGCCTGGTCTCGAATGGCTCCCCCGGCACCTGCGAGGTTGCGAGGACGGTGTCGGTGTTGCCACCCACCTTGATTGACGGTGCGTTGAAAAACCAGGCGAGGCCGCGATGGTGTCCAAATGCGTGGACGAGCTCGAGCCGGTGGACGCGCCCCCATCTCCAGCGTCGCGGGTTGCGTCCAAAACGTGCTCGGACATCGCTCATGCCGTCCTCGAGGGACTTGGATATCACCTCAGCCCAGGTCGTCAGACCCTCGAACAGCCCGTCGTCACCGAGCTCCCAGCGCTCGATCAGCGACGGCGTGAGCCGGCCGACGAGATTCCCCGGGTACTGGAAGACTGGGTGGGCCAGGTCGACGCCGGCGAGGATACGCCAGGCATTGCCGCAGACCGGGCTCAGCGAGTGCTCTGCCAGACGGGCCATGAACGCCTCGTAGATGGTCGGCTCGACACGGCCGGGGTCCATGACCGCGTCCCACCGCGCCAGGCGATTGCGCGCCGCCTCGGCGGCCGGCTGCGCGCATCGCATCAAGCTCAAGAGCCGGACCACCTGGCGTGCGGGCGGGCACACGAGGTCCATCTGCGCCCGCGCCATGTACGCCGGGTCCACCACGCGCTCGGTGAGCAGCTCGCCGATCCGCAGGGCACGGTACCCCGACATGTAGTCGGTTCCGATGTAGAACGGGAATTTGTCGCCGACGATGCGGTTGTTGGCGGTGATGATCTGCTGCTCCGGTGGGTCGAACATCTGCGGGACCTCGTCCGGGGTCAGATACCTCGTCCACACCGCGTCCCCTGTCCAGCCCTGGATCGGGAGCCCGCTGGGCCTCGCCTTGCGCACGGGGATGCGCCCGGACAGGAGATAGCCGATGTGGCCGTCGACGTCCGCGTACACGACGTTCTGAGAGGGGGCATCGAAGGGTGCAAAAGCTTCCTTGAAGCTCTTCCAGTCGCCGGCGCGCTGGAGGCGCAACAGCCCGTCGGCGGCTCCGCCCGGCTGCAGCGCGGTCCACTGCAACGCGAGCCCGCGCCAGATCGACCGCTCTGGATCCTCGATTCGCTCGACCACGGGGCCGTGGCGAGTGACGATCACCTCCTCGAGCACATCGGACGATCCCTTGACGTGAATGATCTCGCGGAGCCTCCGGGTCGCCTCGAATCCGCGTTCCGTCCTGAAGCGATCGCCGGCGGCGGAGTCGAACTCCTCGATGACCAGGTCCTGGCAGTCGGCGAAGGAATTCGTGAACCCCCAGGCGACCCGCCTGTTGTGGCCGATGATCACGAAGGGCATGCCGGGCATGGTCACGCCCGTCGACTCGAAATCCTCTCCGGCCCGGACGTGGGCCGCGTACCAGATCGAGGGCATCCCCGGGACCAGGTGCGGGTCGTTGCAGAGGATCGGCCTGCCCGAAGGGGTCCGCTCCCCGGAGACGACCCAGGAGTTGCTCATCCCTCCGGCCGTCGGGATCCACCGAGCCGCCTCACGGAACATCATCAGCAGCTGCGAGCGGGTGTCGCCGCCGCCCGCCGCGCGCAGAGTCCCGGCCAGGACGGTCGGGTTGGCATCCGGGTAGACGATGTCGAGCCGCGCCGCATGCTCGGGGCCGATGGCGCGAAGCAGCTCGAGTCGCTGCAGCTCGGCGTCCCAGTTCATGCTCAATCCGAGGGCGAGGAGCTTGAGGGCCGCGAGACTATGCATCGGTTCCCACGGCTCCGGGGTCACGCCCAGGAGCCGGTACTCGAGCGGCAGCGGCCGCCCCGAATGCGCGATCGCGTTGATTCCGGCGGCGTACGCCTTGAGCATGCGGCGCGCCTCGGGTGTGAGGCGAAGCTCCTCCTCGCGGGCAACGCGGTGCAGGCCGACCCGGCGGATGAAGCGATCGATGTTCACGCCGTCGTGGCCGATCAGCTCGCTGATCCGTCCCGTCGCGACCCGCCGGGTCACCTCCATCTGCCACAGCCGATCCTGGGCATGGACAACGCCCACCGCAAAGGCGGCGTCCTCCATGGACGTGGCGTTGACGTGAGGAACACCCCAGCGATCCCGGCCCACGGTCACCTCGGCGCCGAGCCCGGCGACCCCAAGCCTGCCCCGAACCCGGGGCAGGGACACGCCAAAGGTGCGATGGCGCGCGACCAGCAGAGCGATGCAGAGGACGACCACCAGGGCCGCCACGACGCTGAGGGCAATGATCATTTGAAGCGGTCTGGGAACGTACTACACTCGCGAGCCCATGGCCTTGCGAACTCCGCTTTACGACCGTCACGTCGCCGCGGGGGCACGCATGGTCGAGTTCGGCGGCTTCGATATGCCGCTGCAATACTCGACCATCCGCGAGGAGCACATCGCCGTCCGCACTCGCTGCGGCCTTTTCGACCTTTCGCACATGGGTGAGGTGCGCTTCACCGGCGACCACGCGCTCGAGGTCGTTCAGCGATTGGTCACCAACGATGTCGCCCGTCTCGAGGTCGGCGGCGCGCTCTACGGCGTGATGTGCAACGAGGCGGGTGGGATCGTGGACGACGTGGTCGTGTATCGCGAGGCCGGCGGCTACATGGTGGTGATCAACGCCGCCTGCAGGCCGAAGGACGTGGCGTGGATGGGTGATCACAGCGGCGATTGCACGTTCGAGGACGTCGGCGACGCCGTGGCGCTCCTGGCGGTGCAGGGGCCCCGCGCGGTCGGGCTGGTCAACGGCCTCTGCGCCGATGATGTCGCCGAGCTTCGTCCGTTCCACTGCGTCGACAGCACGGTCGCCGGGATCCGGGCGTCGGTATCGCGGACCGGCTACACCGGGGAGGACGGCTTCGAGCTGTACGTCGACGCGGCGGACGCACCGGCCCTCTGGGACTCGCTTCTCGAAGCCGGCGCCGGCGACGGACTCATGCCGTGCGGCCTCGGTGCGCGCGACACGCTGCGTCTCGAGGCGGGGTTGCGCCTCTATGGCCAGGACATGAACGACGACACCGACCCGTACAGCTGCGCGCTCGGCTGGACCGTCAAGCTCCAGAAGGGCGACTTCATCGGCAGCGCCGCCCTCGCCAGGCTGGATCCCAAGCATCCCCCGCGGAGGTTCGTCGGGATCGAGCTCCAGGGCAGGGCGATCGCCCGCCACGGTCAGCCGGTGATCGCCGGCGGCGAGCCCGCCGGCGAAGTCACCAGCGGTAGCTACAGCTTCACCCTCGACCATTCGATCGCCACCGCATCATTGGACGGTGACGTTCCGGCTGATGCCGAGCTCTCCGTCGACATCAGGGGTACCGTCGCCGCGGCAACGGTGGTGCCCCTGCCCTTCTATCGCCGCCCCAAGGGAGCCTGAACGTGGCCGACCTCTCCAACTACCGGTTCACCGCCAGCCACGAGTGGGTCCGCATCGAGGGCTCGACAGCGACCGTGGGGATCAGCGATCACGCCCAGGCGCAGCTCGGCGACGTGATCTTTCTCGAGCTTCCTGCCGTGGGCACGGCGCTGACCGCGGGCGCGAAGTTCGGGGCCATCGAATCGGTCAAGGCCGCGTCCGATCTCTACGCCCCGGTGACCGGCACCGTTGCCGAGGTGAACGCCGCCCTCACCGAGCGTCCGGAGCTCGTGAACTCGGATCCTTACGGCGAAGGCTGGATGCTCCGTCTCGACAGCGCGAGTGCGGAAGGCGCGGATCTGCTCGACGATGCCGGGTACACGAAGCTGGTCGGCGCCTGACCTAGACTTCTGGGCGGGGTCAGCTAGCTCAGCTGGTTAGAGCGCGCGGTTCACATCCGCGAGGTCGAGGGTTCGAGTCCCCCGCTGACCACCATCGCGCTGTCCGCGAGCATCGTGCGCCGCCGCTCACCACACAAACGGGATGATTCGCTTCGTCCGCCGGCTGTACGCCGCATACCCGGCAAGCTCGCGGCGCAGCAGCGCCTCCTCAGCCGCGACACGCCGGTGGTATGCGAGCCCGAGCAGTCCGCACACGACCTCCACCACCGCAAAACTCCGCGACGTTAGTGCAAACCCTGTCCAGATCAGCAACGACCCGGCGTAGCCGGGATGGCGCACGAATCGATAGGGGCCGTTCTCAACCAGGTGCTGCGTGCTCTCGACGCGAAGCGTGCGTGAATAGGAACGCCCGAGCGTGCGCATCGACCATGCCCGCAATCCGAGCCCGGCCGCCTCAAGGCCGACGCCCAGCGGGCCTGCCGCCGAAGGAAGCCGTGGTGGCTTGATCAGCCGCACCAGCGGCGCGACCGCTCCCGCCGTCACGTACGCGGCGATGATCGTGCGCGTGGTCCCCGCATCGTCGCGCGAAGCCTTGAGACTGGAGGCCGCCCCGCGCTCACGGGTCGAGGCCTCGACGATGAAGAACCCCACGATGCCCGCGTAGCCGGCAGCGAGCCATGCGATTCCGTCGGCACGGCTGCGCCTCTGCGGCATGACGATCATGAGCGAGAGCGTGACACCGGGCTGGTAGGCTCCGCCATGTGAGTGACGACCGCCCCGTGCTGCTCTTCGGTGAAACCTATCACCACCCCAACATCCTCTATCGCACCGGTTTCCTCGTCCCCGACCCGGTGGTTGTGGTCGACCGGGGTGGCAGCGACACCGTGCTCTGGACGAGCGCGCTCGAGGAGGGGCGCGCCCGCAAGGAGGCATCGGTGGGCGAGGTTCGAAGCACCCTCGAGCTGGAGATCCCGGCGCCTCGCGCCGGCGGCAACGAGTACGAGGGTTGGGCTGCCCTGGTGACCGCCGTGTGCCGTGAGCACGGGCTCAATGGGGTCGACGTCGACGCCGACTTCCCCACCATGCTTGCGGACCACCTGCGCCACAACGACGTCGACGTCCGGTCTCGGAGTGATATCTACCAGCAGCGGCGCCGGATCAAGACCGCGCAGGAGGTGGACTGGATCACGGCCACCGAGAACGCCGGCATGGCCGCGCTCCAGAAGGCGATCGACATCATCGCGGCTTGCGAGATCCGCGACGGGCTGCTCATGCACGAGGGTCGCAAACTCTCGAGCGCGGACCTCATCTTCGCAGTCGAAAGCCATCTGCTCGAGAACGGGTGCGGCACCGAGGATTCGATCTGCTGCGGTGGCCCTGAGTCGGCCGATCCGCACCGGGCGGAGAGCGAAGTCATCCGCGCGGGGTTGCCGATCGTGCTCGACATCTTCCCGTTCGACAAGCGCACGCGGTACTGGGGCGACATGACGCGCACGGTCGTCCGGGGGACGCCACCGCCGGAGGTGATGCGCATGTGGGAGGCGGTGCTCGAGGCGCAGCAGGCGGGCCTCGATGCGGTGCGGCCGGGCGTGAATGGCCGCGACGTCCACTACGCGTGCTGCGAAGTCTTCAAGCGGCACGGCTACGGCTCACTCGCCAAGCCATACAGGGATATCCAGAGCGACGCACGCTTCATCCACGGGACCGGGCACGGGCTCGGCCTCGAGATCCACGAGTATCCGCGCGTCAGCGAGGCTCAGGTCGTTCTCGAGGTCGGGGACGTGATCACCGTCGAGCCGGGCCTCTACGACCCTCGCTTTGGCGGGATCCGCATCGAGGATCTGGTGGTGGTCACCGAGTCGGGGTGTCGCAATCTCACGACCCTGCCCAAGACCTTTCGATTGGACTGACGCGGTCGCCGCCGGTCCTGAGAGCGGCGCCTGCTACACTGCGAACGCTTCTCGCTGAGGAGCGTTTCCACATAACGCTTTCCTGCGCCCGGATCGCGACTGCCTGATCACCTCGGCAGCCGCAGCACCCCGGGCGCCGCAAGCCCAGAGGAAAGGAGGTGCCACGCATGGTGCGTGACTACGAGTTGATGTACATCGTCCGGCCGGAGCTGGAGGATGACGCGGTCCGCGTCGCCGTGAAATCGGTGCGCGCGCTGATCGAGTCCCAGGGCGGCGAGGTCGTCAAGACGACGCTGTGGGGCAAGCGCCGCCTGGCGTACGAGGTCAAACGGCTTCGCGAGGGCCACTACGTCCTCGTCGTGTTCCATCTCGACGGCGGCAAGGTTGCCGAGATCGAGCGCGCGCTCCGGATCCACGACACCGTCTTTCGCCACCTGATCGTCGTCCATGAGGGTCCGATGCCCGATCCCGAAGCCGAGATCGAGGAGGTGCAGGGGCCGATCGAGCCCGAAGCTGAAATCAGCGACGCAGACGCGGATACTGTCGATGCTGGGTCCGTGGGTGGGGACGACGATCTGGAGTCAGACGACGTGCCCTCGGCAATCGATGACGACGAAGGAGATTTGTGATGGCGGGTTCCCTCAATCGCGTGATGCTCATCGGCAGGCTGACCCGCGACCCCGAACTTCGATACACCCCGAGCGGCACCGCGGTCTGCAACCTCGCGATCGCGACGAATCGATACGGGAGCGATCCGGCGACCGGTGAACGCAAGGAGTTCACCGACTATCACGACGTCGTGGTCTGGAACCAGGGCACGCGCAAGCTGGCCGAGACCACCGCGCAGTATTTGCAGAAGGGCCGGCTCGTCTACGTTGAAGGCCGCTTGCAGACGCGCTCCTGGGACGACGCCCAGAGCGGTCAGAAGCGCTACAAGACCGAGGTCAATGCCAACGACGTGCAGTTCCTGGACAGCGCCGGCCGTCAGGAAGGTGCTCAGTCCGGCGATGCGGGCGGAGCGGTGCCTGTCGCCGTCCCCGCCGGCGGCGACGTGGATCCCGATGACATTCCCTTTTAGATACTTGCCTTCCGCTTTGGAGAGCCATGCCTGATTTCGACCGCCGCCGCCGCAAGGTGTGCAGCTTCTGTCTGGAGCACATCGACTTCATCGACTACAAGGAGGTCACGCGCCTGCGTCGCTACCTCTCGGAGCGGGGCAAAATCCTGCCGCGACGTATGACGGGGACGTGCGCCCGCCATCAGCGCTCCCTCACCGTCGCGTTGAAGCGCGCGCGCCACATCGCGCTGCTGCCGTTTGCGGAGATCCGTTAGGCCCCGTTCGGCTGATTCGTCTCGTAGATCATGATCTCCCAGCTCGTCGATGCGGGCGCCCCCACCGCGAGGGAGATCGGGGTATTGATGGCCTCATCGGCTGGACCGGTGACGCCGATCACCCCTGCCTGGAGGCAGCTGGACGAAACCGGGAAACCACCCTGAGCGGTCTGGGATGTGATCGACATGGATCCGCCCCCGGAGCAGGTCGAAACGATCCAATAGCGCTCGGTCGGGTCGAAGGTCGGCAGAATGCCCGTGCCGATGCCGATAGTGGCGGCGACCAGCACCGTGGACCCCGCGGGAGGCGTGAAGCCGTCATACGAGGACGGAAACCCCGATGGCGTGGGTGACGCGCTCTCGACAATGAGGATCTCCCAGATCGACGATGGGTCGACGGCTACGCGGATCGTCAGCGGCTTGCCGAGGATCTGGTTGAGCGGGTAGAGCCTGGGCGTGCCGTTCGGGCCGTTCCACGACCCGCAGCTTCCATTGGTGATCACGGACCCGCCGGTCCCGATGAGCTTGAATTCCCCCGGGCCGATGCACGAGCTCTCGATGATGTAGTGCTCCCGCGGAGTGAAGGCCGGCAGCGTGGCGGGTCCAGTCCGATAGGTCACGGGGACCAGGACGTGCGAATCGGCCGGCAGCGAGGCACCGCCGAGCGGGGGGAGGCCGGTGATGCCGGTCTGGGCGAGGAAGACCTCCCAGATCGTCGACCGGTCGGAGGTCACGGTGAGCGTCAGGGGTGTGAGGTCGTAGCCCGTCGGCCCATCGAGGGTCATCGTGGTTACGCCGGAAGTGCTCGAGCATTGTGCGTGCACGTTGTCGATCACCCCACCGGTCGAGGAGATCGTCAAAGGACCCTTGCCAAGACAGTCGACTTGAAGGTAAACCGTCCCCTCGGGAGTGAACGTGAGCAGCCGCGCCGCGCCGCTGCCGTACACGACGGGCATGACAACGTGAACTGACGTGGGAATCGCGTTGCCGCCGAACACAGGCATTGGACGGAGATCGGAGGGACCTGTCGCGGCCGCCGGCGGCGTTGCGTTGTGGTGGGCCAGCTCGACTGCAAAGACGGCGATGCCGGCTGCAACCACTGCGAGACCCGCCGCGCCGGCCAGCACGTTGATCGTCCTGCGACCTCGTGTGGGCGGTGTCGGCCCGGCCTCCAAGATCCGCGCCGGCACCGGGCTCGACTCGATCTGATCGTAGAAAGAACGCAATCTCTCGTCCAGGCGCGAATCGATGTCAATCATTGCCAAGCTCCTTCCGCAGGGTCTCGAGACCGCGCGCGATGTGCGTGCGCACCGTCCCCGGACGGCACCCGAGGAACAGCGCGCATTCGTCGACCGAATACCCGTAGCGGTAGTTGAGCGTGATCGCGGCGCGCTGTTTGAGCGAGAGCCGCCGGTACGCCCGGTCCATGTCGATGTCCTCGGCACTCGGGCCCGACCGAGTCGGCGCGGTGATGTTCTCCGCGAGATCGAGCGGTGGCCATCCACGAGATCGGAGCAGGCGGCGACGGCTGATGCAGTGGTTGACGCACACGCGCGTCAACCACTGCGCGGGGCGATCCATGTCAGCGAGCGAGTCCCAGGATTTCCAGGCCTTGAGCATCGTTTCCTGGACCGCGTCCTCAGCCTCGCCGGCATCGCGGAGAATCGACAGCGCCAGCCAGTACAGGCGTCTGCCATCCGAAAGCAGCATGGCCCGGAATGCCCGCTCGTTGGCGGTTTCTCGGGCTGTCACCATGCTGGCCGAGGCAATCACACCCTTCCCAACGCATCCGGCAGCGGTTTTGCTGACACGCCACACTTATACTGGCCTGTAGGCGCATGCGCCATCACCGGGCTCGTTCTCTCCACATCCTTGCCATTGCCCCGGTCGCCGCGATCCTCGCGGGTGCCCTCGGCCCGGCGTCCCACGCCTTCGCGGCGGCACCAAGGGCGCCATCCCCAGTAGTGGTGACCGTCGATCCGGGCCACGGAGGCAAGCCCACCCCGTCGCATCCGAACATCCCATTGGACCCAGGTGCAATCGGGATCAATGGCCTGCTCGAGAAGGACGTCGACCTCGACGTCGGGCTGCGCCTGGCGGGACTGCTGCGTGCCGACCTCGTCGAGGTTGTCATGACCCGCAGCACCGACACGTACGTCTCCGCCGCACGCCGCGAGCAGGTGTCGATCACCCACCATGCGGCGCTCGTGCTGAGCGTCCACGCCGGCGCCTCGTCCAATCCGAGGACGGCCGGCTCCCTGGTGCTCTACCCGACCGGCGCGAGCGCCCTGTTCGCGCAGACGGTCAGCGATGCGCTCACCGCCCAGATCACCGCTGACGGCGTGCCCGACGCGGGATTCGCGCTTGGCGACGCCGCGTGGACTCGCAGCCCCGCGCCGGTGGCGACGGTCGTCATGGGGTACCTCAGCAATCGCGCCGACGCTGAGTTGATGGCCACTGCGCGATTCCGCCAGGACGTGGCGATCGGCGTTCGCGACGGCGTGGAGGCGTACATGCCCTCGATCATCGCCCGCCGTGATGCTATTCGGGCGTGGCGGAGTGCCCACGCCAACGGGATGACGCCGGGAACCTTCGCGCCGGCGTCGGCGGCCATCTCGGGGACCAGCGGGTTTCAGTTCGGTGTGGTGATCGCGTGGCTGGTCGGCATCGTCCTGGTTGGTCTGGTGCTCCTGTTTCGCGATGTCGTGGCTCGCGTTCTCGTGGTGCTCATCGCGCTGGTCGTGCGTCTTTTCGGCGCGGTGATACGGTTCGGACGAGCAGTGATTCGACGCCGTCGCAGGCGCCGTCGCACGCTCGCGTTCGACGATTGGGAGTCGCGCCGGACCGACTCGGTCTACGACGACATTCCGTTGTGACGCGCCATCAGCGTGGCTCCTCGTACTCGGAGGCGAAGAGGGAGCTGACCGCCAGGCATCGGTACGGCCGCCACCGGTCCGGCACCTCAACGCGAAGACAGTAACCCGTCCAGACCCGGGCGGCCCCGGCCCCGGCCTTCGGTAGACTTCGGCCCATGGGTGAACCACAACTCCGCGTTCCCGGTCCGACCCCGCTCCCCGCTCGCGTGGTCCGCTCCGCGAGCCGTCCCATGATCAACCACCGCGGCCCAGAGTTCGCCGCGGTGCTCAGTGACGTCGTCAGTGGGTTGCGCTGGGCGCTGCGCACCGACAGCGACATCCTGCTCTACCCCTGCAGTGGGACCGGTGGCCTCGAAGCCGCGGTTGCGAATCTGCTCAGCCCCGGCGAAGAGGCGCTGTTCTGCGTCATGGGTTCGTTCGGTGAGCGCTGGGCGAACATCGGTGAGACCTACGGCGCCGGCGTGGTCCGGCTGAGCGTCCCCCCTGGTGAGCCGATCGATCCCGAGGACGTCGAGCGCACGCTCGCCGAGCATCCCGCAATCACCACCGTTTTTGTGACTCACAACGAGACGTCGACCGGGTTGACCAACGATCTCGCCGCCATCTCAGGGGTCGTCAAGAGCCGGGGCAAGATGCTCGCGGTCGACAGTGTGAGCGGCGCCGGTTGCCTGCCTTTGGAGACCGACTCACTTGGCATCGATGTCCTGGTCACGGGTTCACAGAAGGGATGGATGGCCCCTCCCGGCATCGCCATGATCGCCGTCAGCCCGGCGGGATTCGCGCGCGCCGAGGCCGCGGCAAATCCCCGCTTCTATTTCGACTTCATCCGAGAGAAGAAGTACCAGGACAAGAACCAGACCGCCACCACGCCCGCGATCTCGGTGATGTTCGCGCTCCAGGAAGGCCTGGCGATGCTGCGCGAGGAAGGGCTGGAGAACGTCTGGGCCCGACACGCACGCGTCGGCCGCATGATCCGCGCCGGTGTTGAGGCGATGGGGATGAAGCTGCTCGCCGCCCCGGGTCATCGCAGCGACACGGTCACCGCTGTGCACAGCCCGGCCGACACCCCGGAAGCGCTGAAGAACCTCCTCACCACCTTGCGCACGACGCACGGTCTCGTGCTCGCGGGTGGGCAGGAATCCCTGCAGGGCAAGATCTTCCGGATCGGCCACCTCGGCTACATCGACGACGCCGACGCCTACACGATCCTTGCGTTGCTCGAGGCGGGCCTCATCGACACCGGGCTGCGCACCCGCGGCGGACTGGCCATCGCCGCGGCACAGGCGGAGGCACGCGGGACTGTCGCTCGAGCGGACCCGGTCAGCGTCGGGTGACCGTAACCACGGAGCCGCGCACTGCAGCCGGCACCGTGACGCGCATTCTCGTTGCGGACCCCATCGCCGAGGACGGCGTGACGCGCCTGCGCGCCGCCGGTGAGGTCGACGTGATGACCGGGCTCGAGCCGGGCGCGCTCCGCGAGTGCATCGGCGACTACGACGCGCTCGTGGTCCGAAGCGAGACCAAGGTCACCGCGGAGGTGTTCGCGGCCGCGCCTCGACTTCGGGTGGTCGGACGCGCCGGAGTCGGCGTCGACAACATCGACATCGATGCCGCGACGCGACACGGCGTGCTCGTCCTCAACGCCCCAACCGGCAACACCATCGCGGCCACCGAACATGCCCTCGCCATGATGCTGGCGCTCGCCCGCAACCTCCCGGCCGCCGATCACTCCCTTCATGCCGGTCTGTGGGAGCGTTCGAGGTTCACGGGTATCGAGCTGCGCGAGAAGACACTCGGCGTCCTCGGGCTCGGGAAGATCGGATCCGAGGTTGCCCGCATCGCGCGCGAGGGGCTGCGCATGCGGGTCCTTGCCCACGATCCGCTGGTCACGGCCGAGCGCGCCCGGCAGCTGGGTGTGGAGCTCTGCGACTTCGAGACGTTGCTGACCGAAACTGACGTGCTCACGGTACACGTTCCGCTGACCGACGCCACCCGGGGCGTGATCGGCGCCGCGGAGCTCAAGCGGATGCGCAAGGGTGCGCGCCTGATCAACGTCGCACGGGGCGGCATCATCGACGAGCAGGCGCTCGCCGACGCAATCCGTGACGGACACATCGCCGGGGCCGCCATCGATGTCTTCACCGAGGAGCCGCCGGATTCCGCGAACCCGCTCCTCCAGCTCGAGAAGGTTGTGGTGACCCCGCATCTTGGCGCCAGCACGCGTGAGGCACAGGTCAACGTTGCCTTCGATGTCGCCGACCAGATCGTGGAATACCTGGGCGGCGGTACCCCGCGCTACGCGGTCAACGCGCCGACGATTCTCCCCGAGGAACTGGCGAGGCTGCAGCCGTATCTCACCCTGGCGGAGAAGATCGGCTCGCTCGCAGCCCAGCTCGACGGACGCAAGATTCGCCACGTCGTATGCAGCTACTCGGGCGAGCTCGCGGGTATCGACACGTCGATCGTCACGGCGCACGTGCTGCGCGGACTCTTCGCGCACTTCACCGAGACCCGTGTCAACCCGGTCAATGCCAAGGTCGTGGCCACGTCGATGGGCGTCGATGTCGACGAGCGGCACACCACGCGGAGTGTCGATCCGGAGGGATCGCTGCTGGTTGAGGTGAGAGGGGAGCAGACGCTGCGCATCGCCGGGACGCAGTTCGATGACGGCCCTCGGATCACGCGCATCAACGACTTTCGCGTCGATATCCAGCCGACCGGCACCTTTCTTGTGGTCACCCACCAGGACCGTCCGGGTGTGATCGCCACCATCTCGACATTGCTCGCGCGCAACGACATCAACATCGCCGGCATCGAGCTTGGTCGGGACCGCCCACGCGGCCACGCGGTGATGCTCATGGAGATCGACGACCCCGTCGGCGCGGAGCTTCTCGAAGAGGTGCGTGAAGCCGCCATGCTCGATCAGCTCCGCCAGGTGCGGCTCTGAAGGCCTGACGTTCCGTCCGCGACGCAAGCAGACGCATGGCCACCGTTCAGCCTTTCGACGGCACGCGCTACAACCCGGACCATGTGAAGCTGGGTGGCGTTCTCGCGCCGCCGTACGACGTTATCAGCGACGCGAAACGCGACGAGCTGTACGGTCGCGACCTTCGCAACATCGTTCGCATCGACAGCGGCGCCACATTTCCGGACGACGTCGAGGGGGTGGACGATCGCTACACGCGCGCCGCGTCCTTTCTGGCGTCGTGGCACGACCTCGGCGTGCTGGTGCGCGATGACCAGGAGGGCTTCTACGTCGTCGATCATTCCTTCCAGCATCCGGACGGCAGCGCGCGGAACCGGCGGGGACTGCTCGCGACCGTCGCGGCCACACGGTGGGAATCGTCGGATCTTCGTCCACACGAGCGCACGCTGCGCGGCCCGAAGGCAGACCGGCTGGCGCTGCTGCGCGTCACCCGCGCACAGACGAGCCCGGTCTTCGCGGTGTGGACGGACTCCGAGGGCATCGTCGACGCGCTCGACGGCGTGGCGACCGGCCACGCGCTGCTCGGGGGCCGCCTCGACGGGGAGGTCGCCTCGGAGAAGCTGCTGCTCTGGCGGGTTGCCGATCCGGAGCAGGTCGCCGCCATTGCCGCCGCCCTGCGCAGCGCGAAGCTCTACGTCGCCGACGGACACCATCGCTACGAGACTGCCGCCGCGTACGCGGCGGAGCGTCGGTCCGCGGACTCACATGCTCCGCACGGCGCGCCGTTTGAGCGCTGCCTGGTGTACCTCGCGGCGGCGGACGATCCGGGGATCACCATCCTGCCGACGCATCGCCTGGTGCGACCGGGCCATGGAGTCGCGTTCAGCCTCGACGACCTGTGGGCGCGGCTCGACGACGCATTCGACACCATGCCTGCGCCGGATGGGCGTGCGGCGCTGGCAACCGCGTCGGCGATGCGCGCCACGCACCACGCGTTCGCGGTGGTCGCGCACGATGGAGCGGCGGTGCTCCGGCGACCGAGACACGTCGGTGGCTCACCGCGTGACCGGCTCGATGTCGCGGTGCTCGAAACCGAGGTCCTCGGGCCGGCAGGGGTATCGGCCGACATGATCAGCGCCGGCGCGCTGACCTACACGCGCGACCCGGACAGACTCGACTCGGCGGTGCAGGACGGCGACGCGATCCTCGCGTTCGGGCTGTCGCCGGTGACCACGGATGAGGTGATCGCGGTCGCCGACGCGGGGGAGACGATGCCCCAGAAATCGACATACTTCTACCCGAAAGTGCCATCGGGGCTGGTGCTTTTCGAGGTCTGATCAAGCCACTGTCACCGCCGCGTGTTTGGCGCGAGGTCGTCAGCGGGTACAGTTGGAGCGTTCAACCGCGAACAGGGAACCTTTGATTGCCCACGTACGGATACCGCTGCCCGAAGTGCTCGACCGAATTCGAGGTCTGGCAGTCAATGCGCGACCATCCGGGCGCGCCCTGCCCGAATTGCGGCGCGGCGGCAGCGCGGCAGTTCTTTCCAGCCGGGATCGTCTTCAAGGGCTCCGGCTTTTACAAGACCGACAGCCGCGGCGCCTCCACGTCCTCGATAACGTCGGAGGGTGGGGAGTCGAAGGGCGCCACCAACGGCACCAAGCCCGACTCCGCCAAGCCTGAGAAGAAGTCATCGACACCCGAACCCGCGTCAACCCCCGTCAAGAAAGCCGCCTCGACTGACGCCGCCAGTTGAGTACGATGGACCAGCGGCTGCCCCACAACCAGGAGACCCACATGTCCCACCCCGTCACTGTTACCGACACCACCTTCAAGGAAGAGGTGCTGGACTCGGAGCTGCCCGTTCTGGTGGACTTCTGGGCCTCGTGGTGCACCCCGTGCAAGATGATCGCCCCGATCGTCGAGGAGTTCGCCACTCAGTACGACGGCCAGGTGAAGGTCGCGAAGGTCGACGTCGACGCCAACCCGATCACCCCTGGGATGTTCGGGATCATGAGCATTCCGACGTTGATGATCTTCCGCGGCGGCAAGGCTGAGGAGCGCATCGTCGGCTACCAGCCGAAGCAGTCGCTGGAGGCCAAGCTCCTCGCCGTCCTCGCAGCCTGACCCGCTCAGGCTCCGAGTAGTTCGATCACCTCGCCGGCGAGGTAGAGGGATCCGCACACCACGACCACCCCGTCGCGTCCAGCGATGTGGCGCGCGCGAGTCAGCGCGGTTTTCACATCAGCGGCGACATCGGCGGGGGGATCGAATAGTCGAGCGAGCTCGGCGGGCGGGGTCGCGCGCTCCACGTCCGGCGCGGTGACGATGATCGAGCGGGTGAGCTCACTCAGTCCCGCGGCCATCGATTGCACGTCCTTGTTGCGCATCGCGGCGAAGACCGCGACACATCGGCGTCCGGATACCAGCTCGCGAGCTGACGTCACCATCGCCGCCATGCCGGCCGGGTTGTGGGCTCCGTCGATGAGGATGGGTGGCTGGCCATCTCTCCAGTCCATCCGCCCCGGCCAGCGAACGCTCTCACACCCCCGCGCGACGGCGCCGAGGTCGATGGCGATACCGGTGGCCCTGAGCGCGTCGCAGATCGCGACCGCAGTGGCGATGTTGGCCACCTGAAATCCCCCGCGTAGGGGTGCGTCCACCGAGACCGGACGCCCGTCGAAAACAGTCTCGACCACGACCCCGCGCATCCCCTTCGAGCGCCCGGTGAACGGCACGTCGAGGCCGACCACGGTCAGAGTGGCGCCGACTTCGGCAGCGCGCGCCTGGACCGCGGCGAGCGCCGGCTCAGCGGCACCGGTCACGGCCCGGTTGCCCGGCTTGATGATCGCCGCCTTTTCGCGCGCGATCTCGGGGATCGTGTCGCCGAGGAGATCCTGGTGGTCGAGCGCGACATTGGTCACGGCCGCAACGCCGAGATCGAGCACGTTGGTGCTGTCGAGCCGTCCACCGAGGCCGACCTCGCAGACCAGCACCTCGGCATCCGCCTCATGCGCAACAAGGATGCCCGCGGCGGTGAGCACTTCGAAGCCGGTCGGCTGGAGCTCTTCGGGCAGTGCCTCGGCGGCATCCCAGACGCGTGCAACCAGCGTTCCGAACTCGCCATCGGTGAGCGGCGCGCCGTCGCGCACGATCCGCTCGCAGTACGAGACAAGGTGTGGGCTGGTGAGGAGCACCGATCGATACCCGGCGGCGCGACACACCGAATCGACGGTCGCGCAGATCGACCCCTTGCCGTTGGTGCCCGCCACCAACGCCCCGCGAAGCCCGACGTGAGGGTTGCCGAGCGAGGCAAGAAGCGCCCGCGTGCGTTCGAGGCCGGGCATGATTCCGCGCCACGCGACCGCGTCGAGAGTAGCGACCGCCCGGGCGTATGCCGTCATGCTCACGCCCAGTGCCAGGCCTCGTTCATCGCCTCGCCGGGGTCGGGGCGCCTGATGAGCAGGCGCAGCGCCCCCATCCAGGCCCTGCGCCGGTCGGCGGCGTCCTCGATGCCCTCGATTGCGAGGTCGCGATACAGGCCCCCGGTCTGATGGGCGATCACCGCCTGCAGCTCCTGGTATTCGAGGAGACCGGAGGCGTCGACGATCGCCGCTGAGCCGCCCTCGGTGCTGATCACCAGCCGAAAGACACGGCCCTGGTTGTCGTCGAACGTCGACCTCGGGGTGATGGTGATCGCGGTGATGCCGGGAATGAGCCCGGCGATGCGGTCCAACCAGGCCCGCTGCGGGTCGGCTGACGCCTCGACGGCCGTGTCGACAAAGAGCTCTCCCGCCAGTGACAGCACCGCCGTCTGGAACTGCGTGTAGTACAGGAGGTCGGCACCATTGAGCGCCACGCTGCCCACGTCGGCGCCGTCGTCGTCGGTGAACGTGACCATGAAGGGACGCGCGTAGGGCTTGCGCGCCTCCTGCTCGCTCCAGCGAATCCGGATCGAAGGCATCAGCTCACCTCGCGCTGAGCGCGCCGGGCCTGCGCGAGCGAGACGGTGTTGCGCAGGAGCATGGCGACGGTCATCGGTCCCACGCCGCCCGGCACCGGGGTCAGCCAGCCCGCAACGGGTTCGACGCTGGCCCGATCCACGTCGCCCATCAGCGCGCCGCCCACCGGGGTGGTTCCGACATCGATGACGAACGCTCCCGGCTTGATGTACGACGAGTCGACCATGCCCGGCCGGCCGATCGCCGCCACCAGGATGTCCGCCTCGCGGCAGACCGCCGCCAGATCCTCGGTCCGCGAGTGACAGATCGTCACCGTCGCATCGGCGTTGGTGAGGAGCAACGCGATGGGGCGGCCGACGATCGCGCTGCGTCCGATGACCACAGCGCGCCGGCCGCGCAGCTCCTGGCCACTGCGGCGGAGCAGCTCCATGCATCCCAGCGGCGTGCCTGGGGCAACGGGCCCGGGGTGGCCCTCGGCGAGACGGCCGAAGTTGTAGGGATGGAAACCGTCGGCGTCCTTGGTCTGCGAGATGCATGCGGTCACGGCCTGGGCGTCGATGTGCGCGGGCAGCGGGAGCTGCACGAGGACTCCATCGATGCTCTGGTCGGCGTCAAGCCGCCTGACCAGGTCCACGAGCTCGGCGGTGGTGCTCTCTGCAGGCGGCCTGTGGAGGGCGAAGTGGATGCC
>JBAPOS010000200.1:0-10820 GCA_049279755.1 Candidatus Dormiibacterota bacterium
ATTGCGCGCAGCGCACCTTCGTGAAATACCAGCTCGACGTCGTCGAGCGCGAAGAACTTCTGGTACTGCTTGACAAACGCGTTTTTCGGCTCGGTGAGGATGCGGATGATGTCCTCTTCATCGAGGTAGTCCAGCGCCACGGTGATCGGCAGGCGGCCGACGAACTCGGGGATGAGGCCGTACTTCAGCAGATCCTGCGCCTGCAATTCGCGCAGCATCTTGGTGGTCTCCTTGGTCCGCGTCCCCCGAGGCTTGCTGTTGAAGCCGATGACCCGCTTGCCGAGACGGTGCTCGATGATCTTCTCGAGGCCGTCGAACGCCCCGCCGCAGATGAAAAGGATGTTGGTGGTGTTGATCTGGATGAAATCCTGGTGGGGATGCTTGCGGCCGCCCTGAGGTGGCACGTTGGCGACGGTGCCCTCGAGGATCTTCAGGAGCGCCTGCTGAACGCCCTCACCACTGACATCCCGCGTGATCGACGGGTTGTCGCTCTTGCGAGCGATCTTGTCGATCTCGTCGATGTAGATGATGCCGCGCTCGGCGCGCGCGATGTCGAAATCGGCAGCTTGGATAAGGCGAAGCAGGATGTTCTCGACGTCCTCACCGACGTAGCCGGCCTCGGTCAGGCTGGTGGCATCGGCGATGCTGAACGGGACATCGATGATGCGCGCAAGCGTCTGCGCGAGGAAGGTCTTGCCGCATCCGGTCGGTCCGACCAGAAGCACATTCGACTTCTGAAGCTCCACGTCGCTGTTGGTCTTGGCATGCGCAATTCGCTTGTAGTGATTGAACACCGCCACCGAGAGCACCTTCTTGGCGTGTTCCTGTCCGATGACATATTGATCAAGCGATGCGGCGATGACCTGCGGGTTCGGGATGGTCCCGGGCTTTCCCCGCTTGGTCGTCGTCGACCGGTTGTCCTCTTCGAGGACCTCCTGGCACAGGTCGATGCACTGGTCGCAGATGTAGACGCCCGGACCCGCGACGAGCTTCCGGACCTGCTCCTGGCCCTTTCCGCAGAAAGAGCAACGCGTATGTCGCCGCCGGTCGTCGCGCTCAGTCACGGCACACCCCTTGGATTGTCTGCATTCCTACCAATGACCGTACGGTCTTCCGTTAAGCGTGGGCTGTTGCGCCGCCACCCGCCTGGGGTGTATCGGTCTCTTGGGGGGCGCCGGGCGGCCGGCCACCGTTGCTGCTCTCGCCGTTGGGAGCTCCACCACTCTTGATGCGACCCTGAATGATCTCGTCGATGAGGCCGTAGTCCTTGGCCTCCTCGGCGCTCATGAAGAAGTCACGATCAGAGTCGTGGTTGACGACCTCGATGGGCTTGCCGCTGTGATGCGCGAGGATCTCGTCGAGGCGGCGTCGCACACGGAGGATCTCCTGCGCGTGAATCTGAATGTCCGTCGCCTGGCCGCTGAAACCACCCGAAGGCTGATGGATGAGGACGCGGGTGTTCGGCAGGCTGAGGCGCATGCCCGCAGCGCCACCGGCGAGCAGGATCGCCGCCATCGATGCCGCGATGCCCATGCAGATGGTGCCGACACGCGGCTCGACGTACTGCATGGTGTCGTAGATGGCGAGGCCCGCGTACACCGAACCGCCAGGCGAGTTGATGTAGAGCCAGATGTCCTTCTCAGGGTCCTCGCCGGCGAGGAACAGCAACTGCGCCATCACGACATTGGCCACCTGGTCGTCGATGGGCGTCCCGATGAAGATGATTCGGTCTTTGAGCAGCCGCGAGTAGATGTCCATCCCGCGTTCGCCCCGATTCGTGGTCTCGATGACGTACGGGATCAGATTGGTCGGATTCATACCTTTTCCATTATAGGTGGCCTTTTTTAGTCGCGCTGCCGGAATCCATAGACTGCCAGGCTCATCATCAGCATCCCGAAGGCGACCAGTACCACCTCCTCCGGCCATACCGAGAGCGAGTGACCAAAGATGGTGAGGCCAAGGCTGTCCAGGACGCGTGACGGAACCCCTGATGCGGTGAGCACCGTGCGCCGGAGCGCATCGATGCCGTAGCTGGCGGGATCGAAGCGCGTGAGCGCCGCGAGCCACGCCGGCAGGTTCCCACCGAGAGGGAAGAGCGCACCCGCCAGGAAGAACAGGGGCATCATCAGGAAATTCATCACCATCTGGAATCCCTGCATGGTGCGCATGCGTGCCGCGACCGCAACACCGAGCGCGCTCAGTGCGAATGCGAACAGAAAGATCATCGGAATGAGCTCGACGACGCCGAGAAAGGTCAACTTCACGCCCACAAGCGGGGCGAGAATGAGGATGACAATGCCCTGGAACATCGCCTGGGTCGCGCCACCGAGCGTCTTGCCGATTGCCACCGCGGATCGATGGATGGGCGCGACGAGCACCTCTTTCAGGAACCCGAACTCACGATCCCAGACGATCGACATCGCGCCGAAGATCGACGTGAACAGGACGGACATCCCGATGATGCCGGGAAAGATGAACTGCACGTACTGCAGTGAGGATCCCGGTCCTCCGAAACCGCCCGTGCTGCCCCGTAGCGACGAACTCAGTCCGCTTCCGAAGACAAACAGGAACAGCACCGGCTGCGCGAGTGATGCAAACACCCGCATGCGGTCACGCCAGTATCGGATGAGGTCCCGCTTCCAGATGATGTAGATCGCGCGCAGCGTCGCACCGCGAATATTCACTGCCCGTGACTGTGGAATCGTCTGAGCGCTGAGTGCCTGCTCGCTCATCTGCGTCCGCCTCCCCACATCCTACCGAAGTTGCGCATCGTGTCCAGTGAGGTGTTGCCCTGCTCACGGATGGCGCGACCGGTGAGCTTCAGGAACACGTCGTCGAGGCTCGGGCGTCGCGCGCTCACCGCGGTGATCGGCACGCTCAACTCGGCGAAGAGGCGCGGCATGAACGACGCGGAATCCGCCACCTCGACCTGAAGGGTGCCGTCGACATGCGTCGGCTCGAGATGCATCAGCAGGCGGAGTTGCTCGGCGGCCGCGGCGGTATCCGGCGTGGTGATGGTGACCACATCGCCACCAACCTTCGCCTTGAGTTCCGACGGAGTCCCCAGGGCAACGATCTTGCCCTGGTCGATGATCGCGATCCGGTCGCAGAACTCGGCCTCGTCCATGTAGTGCGTGGTCATGAAGATGGTGATGTGCTCGCGAGTCCGGACGGCGTGCAGGTAGTCCCAGATCTTGTTGCGCGTCTGTGGATCGAGACCGAGCGTCGGCTCGTCGAGGAAGAGCACCTGCGGGTAATGGAGGATGCCCCGGGCGATCTCCAGACGCCGCCGCATCCCCCCTGAGTAGGTGAGCACGGTCGACTCGGCGCGATCGGTCAGCTCGACGATCGAGAGTGCGTCATCGATTCGCTGCTTGCGGGTCGCGGCGGGCAGACCGTAGAGGTACGCGTGGAAGTCCAGGTTCTCGCGTCCGGTGAGCTGACCGTCGAGCGACGGGTCCTGGAAGACCAGGCCGATGCGCGCGCGTACGGCGCTCGGATCCTTGAGGACGTCGATCCCCGCAACCTGGGCGACCCCCGACGTCGGGCGGATGAGCGTGCACAGGATGCTGATCGTCGTCGACTTCCCGGCGCCGTTGGGTCCAAGGAATCCGAAGATCTCACCGGAGCCGACGTCGAGGTCGATGCCGCGGACCGCCTCGACCTTCCCGTAAGTCTTGACGAGGTCGCGGACGCTGATGACCGGCTGGCCCATGCGCGGGACAGCTTACCCACGCGCTGCGCCGATCACGCCTCAGGTGGCGACGAAGTCGGAGTCTCCCTCCGGGGTGACGATTTCGAGCAGCCGCTGACCGGCCGCGCGACGGCGCAGATCCCGCCGCGCAAGATCCTCCAATCGCCTTCGCTGAGCGGCATCGATCCGCCGCCCCTCGGCCACCGATCGGGCCTCGCGCTCCACCTGGGTCTCGTCGACCTCGATCCCCTCGGCGTGCGCAAGGGCGTCGAGTGCGAGTTCGAGCCGGACCCGGCTCGCCGCCGGCTCACGGCGCTCGGCGCGCAGCGCCTCCATCGGCTGCCCGCTCATCTCGACGTAGCGGTCAAGGGGGAGTCCCAACGACGCCAGCCGGTATTCGAGATCGGCGAGCTGACGCTCGATCTCCCGCTCGATCATGGCTTCGGGGACGTCAACGCGGACGTAGTCCCGCAGCGCCTCGAGGGCCGCACCCTCATGGCGCTCGCGATCCTGGTCCGCGGCTTCGACGGCGAGCGCGGTGCGGTAGTGCTCGCGAAGGTCCTCCAGCGTCGGACCGTGGCCGTCGAGCACTGCGAGCGCGTCGTCCTCCGGCGGCAGGGTGCGCTCACGCACGGCGTGCACCGTGACGTCGATCGTGACCGTGGCGCCCCGAAGCTCCTCCTGACGGTAGTCCTGGGGCAAGGTCGTCTCGAAGGTGCGCGATTCCCCCGCAGTCAGCCCGATGACGCCGTCGACGATCGCCGGGATCACCAGCTCGCGATCCAGCTCCAGGTCTCGCTCCTCGCCTTCGCCGCCGCTGAGCACCTCGTCGCCTCGCCGCATCACCAGGGTGCAGCGGATGACGTCACCTGCCTGTGCGGCTCGGTCAACGTCGGCAAGCTCGGAGTGACGCCGCCGCGCCTCCTGGATCGCCTGGTCGACGCTCTCCTCGGTGATCTCGGTGGTCTCCATCGGCACCCGCAGCGACAGGTAGTCGCGCAGGTCCACCTCGGGCTTGACGGTGACCGTGGCCGTGAACTTGAGCGGCTGGTCGCGCTCGAGTTCGCCGAGATCGAGCTCAGGGTCGCCGACCGGCTCCACTCCCGTCTGGTCAACGGCGCGGCGGTACAGCTCGGGGACGAGGTGATCGACGGTCTCGTGGCGGATGGTCTCCCAGCCGACCGCTCGCTCGACCATCGCGGCCGGCGCCTTGCCGGGGCGGAACCCGGGAATGCGGACGCGCCCCGCCAGACGGCGGAGCGACGCCTGGACGGCGGCTTCGACCTCGTCCGCGGTGGCCTCGACCTGGAGGGCAACCTGCGAGGCGGCCTTGCGCTCGAGCGTGACGGTCATCCCGGGAGTGTCGGTCATCTGAGTGCTCATGGTTCTGGGTTGGGCCGTGCGCGGACCGAGACTCGAACTCGGACGGGTCGCCCCACGGGATCCTAAGTCCCGCGCGTCTACCGATTCCGCCATCCGCGCCCGGTCGGTCGAACCGGCCAGCGCCAGTTTAGAGCCTGAGCCTCGAGGCCGAGCGGCAGAGTGCGGCTCGGAGGCACGCGTTCAAGCGACCGTCCGGGCCGATGTCCGGAGGATGGAACGTCGGGTTTCTGCGACACGATGATCGCTGGACAACCCCCTCCCAGGTGCCTACTCTTGATGACATCCACCTACGCAAACGGAGGATCTGGATGGAACCGAATCACCTGGCCGCAACGGCAGGCCCGCAGGAGGTCGTTGCGAAGATCGACCAGAAGGCGCTCCGGCTGTCGGCGCTGCTGCGGGAGATAGACAATCACCCAATCGAGCTGGAAACCGTGCTGCGGGACCAGCTCGATGACGTTCTGGAGATGTTGGCGTGCCGCATCGCCGCCACCAGGACGCTGCTTCACCGGTCCAGCCTCGAATTGACGGGGGCCGGATCACCCGCATAACGGGCGTCCTTGGGCGCCTCAGGACGGCGACTGCAGTAGAGGCTGCGGCCGCCGCCCTGATCGTCATCGCCGCGATCGTGGTGCGCTTCTGGGCGCTCCAGAATCAGCCCGGCGGACTGTATCCCGACGAGGCGGCTGAGGGTCTCAGCGCCCAGAGCCTGCTGAGCACGCCGGGTTATCACCCGGTGTTCTTCAACAGCGACGGCGGGCGCGAAGCGCTTTACGCGTACATCGTCGCCGCGGTCTTCAAGGTCTTCGGGTCGTCGGTGCTCACCCTCCGCGGCACCGCGGCGGCGGTCGGAGTCGCCGGGGTCATCGCGACCTACGTCGCTGTCCGCCGTTTCGGCAGGGGGCCGGCGCTCATCGCCATGGCTTGGACCGCCGGTTCACTGTGGATGATTGCGGTGTCCCGCGACGGGTTCAGAAACATCCTGACCGTGCTTGTCGGAGCCGCCGCCCTTGCCGCGCTCCTGCGCTGGGGAGACCGTCCATCGCGCTGGAGCGCCGCGCTGGCGGGCTTCGCGGTAGCGCTCGGTTTCTGGACGTACCAACCCCTGAAGCTGCTCCCGCTGCTCGCACTTCTCTGGTTGCTCTGGGTACGCGCCCGCGACCGGGATCGGTTTCAAGCGCTCCGTGAAACGTGGACCTGGGCTGGGCTCGCATTCGTCGTGGTCGTCGCGCCGATGGTGTACACGGCAATCACCGACTTCTCGTCGTACTTCGGCCGCGCCGCCTTTGTCTCCGTCTTCAACAGCTCGTCAGGGTCCTCAGACAGCTACCCCGTTCACATCCTCAGGACGCTCGGGATGTTCCTCGTGACCGGGGATCCGAATCCGCGCCACGACGTGTCCGGGTTGCCGCTTCTGGGTCCTGTGCTGGTCGTTCCGTTCCTGCTCGGCATCTGGCACTGCTGGCGGCGGCGCGACGATCACGGCCACGCGCTCGTGCTGCTCGGATTGCCCGTCTTCCTGATCCCGCCACTCGTCGCCAACGAGGGGGGCGCGCCGCATTTCCTCAGATCGCTCGGTCTCGAACCCTACGTTGCCGCCTGCATCGGCCTCGGCTGCCTCGAGGGCATCTCGGTCGCCCGGAAGCTTGCCTCGGGGATCCCACGCTCCGAGAGATCGGTGACGCAGACAGGCTTGATGGTCTGCGCGATCTCGGCGACCGCGCTGGGAGTCGCATCGGTGGCGACCTACCTCAATCGCCCCGTAGCCGACCGGTACGCGGCCTTCACGTTCGCAGACGTCGCCATGGCCAGCGTCGCCGTGAACAACTCCACCGACGGCGGACCCTCGACGCTGGTCATCCTCAACAGCTACGACGCCATGGACGTCCAGTTTCTCGACGCCGGCCGGCTGCCCACCATCGTCGCGCCGATGACCAGGATCCGGAACGCGGCCGTGTATTCGCTCATCGTCGCTCCGTCACGAGCCGACATCGCGGCCGCTGTCGGCTCGGGCATCGCCGCGGACGCTCGGGTCGGGGCAACCGATCCGCAGGGCAATCCCGTGGTCTTCGACGTGGTGCCCCAGGCGGGCGTGCCGGCGCTGCCGTGAGCCCTGCGCGCCGCGCGTCCCTCGGCGACGCCGATCTATGGTGGGATCGATGCTGCGCGGATATTCGGGGAAGATCTGGCTGATCACCGGCGTCGGGCTCGTGGCTCGCCTCGCCCTGCTCGGCTATCAGCCGCTCTGGCGGGACGAGGCATTCACCGCGCTCGCGGTGCAGCGACCGCTGGGCTCGATGATCGACGTGGTTCGTAACGACAGTGCGCCGCCGCTCTTCTACCTGGTCGAGCGCCTCTTTGCAGTGGTCTCGACGAGCCCACCCATGCTCCGCCTCTTCCCGGTGCTGGTCGGGAGTGCGGCGATCCCACTCGTGGCGGCGCTCGGACGCCGTGTCGCGGGCGATGCCGGAGGCATCTGGGCCGCTCTGATCGGAGCCGCAGCTCCGGCGCTGCTGGTCAGCTCGCTCGACGCGCGCATGTACGTGCTCGCGACCACGCTGGTGCTCGCCTCCACGCTCTGCCTCATGCGCGCCCTCGAGCGGCCGTCGCCGGCGCGCTGGGTGCTCTACGCCGTGACATCGATTCTCGCCGTCTACACCGTGTACTTCGCGCTGTTCGCGGTTTTCGCGCAGGTGATCACCGTGGCGGTGCTCCACCGCCGGCGCCGTTTCGGGACGGTGGCGTTGGTCGGAGCACTCGGCGTGGTCACGCTTGCCAGCCTGGCCCCGTGGATCGTCGCCGCGAGCGCACAGCTCAGCCACAGCGCGGGTGCGTTCTGGGTGCCGAGGTTGAGCATCAAGAGCGCATTCGGCGGCCTCGAGCAGTTCTTCACGGGCCCACCGCTGAACACGTGGGTGAACGGGTTCTCGGCCCTTCGAGCGCTGGAGCTTGCCGGGGATGTCGTCGGATGCCTGGTGCTGGTCGCGCTGGTGGTGAATCGCAGGCGGCTCACCGCTGCCGGCGCGGAGGCCGCCGCGTTCCTCGGACTTGCCGTGGCGATCGGCGTCGGGATGATGCTCCTGGCGAGCCTCTATCACCCGCTCGAGGATGGAAAGTATCTGAGCACCGCCTGGGCGGCGATGTATCCCCTCCTCGGTGCGGGTTTCGCGACCGTCCCATGGCGAAGCGCGGCTCTCGGCGCCGCGGCGGTGACCACCGCGGTCGCAGCCACCACGGTGCTGACCATCACGAATCCCGAGACGTCGCTGGCGGTCGCCGCGATCGCGGCGACCCCGGTGCAATCCGGGCTCGTGACTGCGTACCCGAGTGAGTATCTGCTCGTCCGCTACTACGCCAACGGCGCTGTCGCCGCGCGGACGCGCTCGGTGGCAACAACCGTCCCGTGGTTCTGGGGCACCGCCGTGTACCCGCCGAACGCCGTCCTCCGCGGGTTGCCGCCACCATCACCGGATGCGGCCAATGTCTGGTACGTGTACGAACCCGGCGAACCGCTGCCTCCGGGTTCGGGCGGGTACAGACTTTCGAACACGCGCTGCTGGACCGGCGTGTGCGTCACCATGCTGAACCCCGCGGTGGCCGTCACTTACGGCGGCTGATCCGGGTGACCAGCGGGAAAAGGAGGACAGCGTGAAAGGCTTTCGTGACTTTCTCAACCAGGGCAACGTCGTACAGCTTGCGGTTGCATTCGTCATCGGCGGCGCATTCGGAGCGGTGGTCACGGCGCTCGTCGTCGACATCGTCAATCCGATCATCGCCATCCCGTTCGGCAAGCCCAACTTCGACACCCTGGTGCTCACCGTCAACGGCAGCAACATCAAGTACGGAACGTTTCTCACCGCGGTGATCGCCTTCGTGCTCGTCGCGGCCGGCGTGTACTTCTTCTTCGTCGTGCCCTACAACCGCCTCCAGGCGCGCACGCGTTCGACCCAGCCTGCGGAGTCGAACACGCGGGCCTGCCCCGAGTGCCTGAGCATCATTCCCAAGGCCGCTCACCGATGCGCGTTCTGCAGCGCGGCGGTCGAGCCGCAGTCGGTGTGAACGGGTAGAGCAAGCATGTATGAGGTCCGCGAAGGTCATCTCGACGAGCTGTCGCCGAGGGCGCTGCTCGGGATCCTCGCGCTCCGTCAGAGTGTCTTCGTCGTCGAGCAGAGCTGTGTGTATCACGACATCGACGCGCGTGACGGCGAGCCTCAGACCGTGCACCTCTGGATCGAGGATGACCTCGGTCGAGTGGTGAGCACCATGCGGCTCCTCGACGAGGGAGCATCCGGACATCGCATCGGTCGCGTCGCGACCGTCGCCGAAGCTCGGGGTCGCGGCCATTCGGGAGCCCTGCTGAGGCGGGCGATCGAGCTGTCAGGGCCACCGATCACGTTGAGCGCGCAGGCGTATCTCGTCGAGTGGTACGCGCGCTTCGGATTCGAGATCTGCGGTGAGCGCTGGATCGAGGACGGCATCGAGCACGCGCCGATGCGCCTCGACGTCAGTCGATGACGATGTTGACGATGCGGTCAACCACCGCGATCACCTTGCTCGGCTTGCGACCGTTCAGCAAGGCAACCACGCGCGGATGCGCGAGCGCCATCGCCACCAGGGTCGCCTCGGACGTTCCGGCATCCACATCCAGCTCGCCGCGGCGTTTACCGTTCACCGTGATCGCAACCGTTGCCCGTTGCCGTGCTGCAAGCTCGGCATCGTAGGCGGGCCACGTGCCGCGTTCATGGACGGATCCCTCGTGTCCGGTGCGCTCCCAGAGCTCCTCGGTCACAAACGGTGCGAAGGGCGCGAGCAGGTGCAGCAACGTCTCGGCATCGATGCGCCGGGCGGTCCGGTGCGAGCACTCGTGGTCGAGATCCCGGGCGAACTCCATGAGGTAGGCGATCGCCGTGTTGTAGCGCAGCTCGGCGATGTCCTCCTCGACCTGCTTGATGAGCCGGTGACGCCGGCGCTCCCGGGTCTCGTCGCTGACGTCTGAACCGGTGGCAAGCTGGGTGGCGCGCCACGTCCGGTTGATGAAGCGGGTCATGCCGGTGATGCCCTTGTCGCGGAAATCGCCGCCGAGCGTGTACGGACCGAGATACATCATGAAGAGGCGCACCGTGTCGGCGCCGTACCGATCGATGTACTCGTCCGGGTTGAGCACGTTGCCCCGGCTCTTCGACATCTTCGCGCCGTCCATGATGATCATGCCGTGCGCTCGGAACCGGGTGTACGGCTCCGGAGCCGGCACCAGACCCATGTCGTGCAGGGCGCGCATCACGAAGCGTGCGTAGAGCAGATGACGGACCGCGTGCTCGTTGCCGCCGATGTACATGTTGACCGGGAGCCACGTGTCGGTTCGCTCCTTGTCGAAGGGAACATCGTCGAAGTCGGTGGACGGATAGCGGAGGTGGTACCAGGCGGAGTCGAGGAACGTATCGCTGACGTCGGTCTCACGGCGAGCCGGCTCACCGCACTTCGGACACGGAACGTTGACCCACTCCTCCACGGTCGCGAGCGGCGAGAGGCCCGTGCCGCGCGGCCGGAAATCCTCGACGTCGGGCAGCAACACCGGGAGATCCTCTTCCGGCACCGCGACCGGGCCGTCCTTGGGGCAATGGATGATCGGAATCGGCGGGCCCCAGTACCGCTGACGAGAGATGAGCCAGTCGCGCAGCTTGTACTGCACGCTTGACTGTCCGCGGCGGAGTTCGATGAGCCGCTCGACGATGAGCCGCTTGCC
>JBAPOS010000201.1:0-15833 GCA_049279755.1 Candidatus Dormiibacterota bacterium
GGGCGGGCACGACGACGGGCTCGGCGAGCGACTCCGGCAGGGCGCGCGCGCGGCAACCGGCGCGTACGCGCGCATGTCGCGCTTCCTGCTCGACGAGTACGCGCCGCAGGCGCCGGATGCCGACGCGGTGGGCCGCGAGCTCTACGCCATCGGCATTCGAAGGTGGCTTGGGATGAACTGCGTCCCGGAGGAGATCTACGCCTGGGGCTGGGATGAGCTGCATCGCATCGAGGCCGAGATGGCCGCGGCCGCGGAGCGGATCGCTCCGGGAGCGGGGCTCGAGGCCGCGATGCAAGTGCTCCGCGAGGACCCCACGCGCAGTATCGAGGGCATCGACCGGCTCCTCGCCCATCTGCAGGAGCTGACCGATCGCACCATCGAGGACCTTGACGGCAGGCATTTCGACATCCCCGAGCCCCTCCACCGGCTGGAGTGCCGCGAAGCGCCTCCCGGGACCGCCGCGGCGATGTACTACACGGCGCCGTCCGCGGACTTCAGCCGGCCCGGGCGGACGTGGTACCCGGCCAAGGGCCAGACCCGCTTCCCTCTGTGGACCGAGGTCACCACCGCGTATCACGAGGGAGTGCCGGGGCACCACCTCCAGGTCGGGCTCACCATGACGTTCCAGGAGCGCCTGACGACGTTCCAGCGCCAGCTGGGCATGTACGCGGGTCACGCCGAGGGCTGGGCGCTCTATGCCGAGCGATTGATGCAGGAGCTCGGCTATCTCGAGAACCCCGACTACCTGCTCGGCATGCTCGCCTCACAGGCGTTTCGCGCCATGCGCGTGATCGTCGACATCGGCCTGCACCTTCAACTCGCGATCCCCGAGAGCGAGGCCTACCATCCCGGCCGCGTCTGGGACTGGGAGACCGCCCTGCCGTTCGTCAGCCGCTACTGCGGCTTCGCCGGACCGGGCTTTGCACGCAGCGAGCTCGACCGCTACTGCGGGATGCCCGCCCAGGCGATCAGCTACAAGGTCGGCGAACGAGCCTGGCTCGATATCCGCGCTCAACTCCGGGCCAGGCAGGGGCCGAACTTCGACCTGAAGCGATTCCACATGGATGCGCTCAACCTCGGGTCGCTCCCGCTCGATCTGCTCGAGCAGGAGGTGCTCGGAGCCAACTGACCCGAGCCTCGCCGTGCGCAGGTGGGTGGGTCAGCGAAGCGGTGTGGGGGCGCGTCTGCACCCCGATCACCAGTGTGGTCGCCGTCCCGGGCACGGGTTGCCCGGGCCCGGCGGTCGATCGCTAGGCGGCCTTGCCGATCTTGAAGATCTTGGTACCGCAGACGGGGCAGGTGCCGGTGGTCGCGGGTTTGCCGTTCTTCATCGTGATCGCCTCAGCGCCCTTGATCTCGCGCTGTTCCTTGCATTTGAGGCAATAGCCAGTGGCCATGTGCTCCTCCGGGGGGTGGGGGGTGGTTCTGCGACTGCTCGGAGGCAGGTTGCGGGCATTCTAGACACATCGGGCCTGAATTGGAGCCGAATTCAGCCGGGGCCCCCGCCGGCGGCTGTCAGAACGGGCCCGGTCGCAGGTGGTCAGTCCACCCGCCGGGGCGGTCAAACCGGGGCGACGGTGGTGGCGAGGTGGGTCCGGAAGAAGGCTCGCGTCCGGTCCCAGGACAGCCGTGCCGCGTCCGCGTCGTAGACCTCCGGACGGGTGTCGTTGAAGAAGGCGTGGTCGGCGCCCGCATACCAGAAGAACTCGACGTCGATACCGGCTCCCCGAAGCTCGGCCTCGAGAGCATCGATCTGCTCGCGGGTGTACGCCTCGTCCTTCTCGGCGAAGTGACCGAGAACGGCGCCCTTGATGTTGGTGACGTCCGGTTTCGCTGCCGCCGTGACCCCCATGTAGGGGTAGAACGGAACGACGGCGGCGAAAACGTCGCTGAGCGTCGCCGCGAAGATGGCCAGCGCGCCCCCCATACAGAAACCGACGATGCCGACCCGATCGCCGGCGGTGCGCTCGCTCTGGGCCAGCCATTTGCCCGCACCGAGCATGTCGCGGGCCGCCTCGGCCAGGTCGAGTTCCATGAGGAGCTTGCCGGCCTCGTCGGGCTCCTTGGTCTCCTTGCCGTGATACAGGTCGGGCGCGAGAGCAACGAACCCTTCGGCCGCGAAGCGGTCGCAGAGATCGCGGATGTGCCCGTTCACACCCCACCACTCCTGGATGACGATCACTCCCGGGCCGCGCCCGCTCGGTGGCGTCGCGAGATATCCACCACACGTGTGCCCGTTGCTCGGAAATTCAACCGTCTCGCCCATCGTTGACTCCTTCACTGATTCGGTGTTTTGCACTGATTCGGTGTTTTGCACTGACTCGGTGTTTGCACTGGTTCGGTGTCTGTATCGCCGCCCGAAGCCGCCGGCGGCGAAGGCCGGATCTCATGCTGCCGGATGCTCGTTGCTGTGTGCTCCGATGAGCTTTTGCGCGACCTGCGCGGGGACCTCCTCGTAGCTCGCGAACGACATCGAATAGCGGCCACGCCCCTGGGTCATGGCGCGCAACTCCATGGGGAAGGTGTACATCTCCGCCTGGGGCACGTGGGCGTTGACCTCGGCGCGCCCATCGCCCAGCGGATTGACGCCACCGACACGGCCTCGCTTCGAGTTGAGCAGCCCCATGATGTCGCCGGTGAATCGCTCGGGCACCGTGACCCGGACGTCCATGATGGGTTCGAGGATGACCGGGGAGGCTTTCTGCACAGCCTCGCGCATCGCCATCGCTCCGGCGATCTGAAACGCGATGTCCTTGCCGTCCACGCTATGCGTCGAGCCGTCGACCAGGCGCACCTTGACGTCGACGATGGGATTCCCGGTCACGGCACCCTGTTCCATGGTCTGGCGCACGCCCTTCTCGACTGACGGCCGGAACTGGTGGGGAATCGATCCCCCGAAGATCTTGTCCTCCCACTCGTAGCCGCCGCCCCGCGGGAGCGGCTCGATCTCGATGGTGGCGTCGCCGTAGAGGCCCGCGCCGCCCGACTGCTTCTTGTACTTGTGGCCGACGCGCGCCGTGCCCGTGATGGTCTCGCGATACGGGATCTTGGGCGGATGCAGCTCGGCGTCCACGCCGAACTTCCGCTTCATGCGCTCCAGCGCGACATCGAGATGCACGTCTCCGAGCCCGTGCACGAGCACCTCGTTGGTCACGGGATCGCGATCGGTGCTGAAGGTCGCGTCCTCGTCGCAGATTCGGGCAAGCGCGCTGTTGATCTTGTCCTCGTCACCCTTCGAGCGAGCGACGATCGCGGCCGAAGCCGTCGCCGCAGGCCACGGGAGTGGCGGCATCAGCAGCTGGGCTTCCTTCGCACACAGCGTGTCGCCGGTCTGGGTGTGGGTCAGCTTGGTCACGACTCCGATGTCGCCTGCGACCACCTCGGTCACCGTGGTGATCGCCTTGCCGGTGGGCTGTCCGAGCTGCGCGAATCGTTCTTCCTGGCCCAGTCGCGGCGTGATCGGATGGCTGTCCCCTCGCATGGTGCCGCGCAGGACCTTGAAGAACGAGATCTTGCCGAAGGTGTCGACCGTGGTCTTGAACACGAAGGCGCACAGCCTGCCGTTCGGGTCGCACTCGACGGCGACCTCGTTGCCCTTGGGATCGAGCGCAACGCGCGTGCGCTCGCTCGGTGCCGGGAGGTATCGAATCACGCTGTCGAGCACCATGGCGGCGCCCTTCTCGGTCGCCGCGGACGCGCACACGATCGGCACCAGCGTGCCCCGCGCCGTCGCGGCATGAAGCGCGGTTCGTACCTCCTCGTCGCTGAGCTCGGTGCCCTCCAGGTACTTCTCGAGGAGCGCGTCGTCACTCTCGGCGGCGGCGTCGACGAGCGCGGCATGCGCGCGCTCGATCTCCGTGTTCATGGCGTCGGGGACAGCGGTGTCGGTGGCGCGACCGCGCTCGTCGAAGGCGTGCGCTCGGTCATCGACCAGGTCGACGTAACCCACGAACCCGTCCGCGGCGCCGATCGGCACGGCCACCGCGATCGGCTTGCGCGAGAAGGCCTCACGGAGCGCGTCCACGGTGGCCTCGTAGGCGGCGTTCTCCTTGTCCATGCGGTTCACGACGATGAGCGCGGGGACGCCGGCAGCCTGGATCATCTCCCAGGCCATCTCGGCACCCACCGCGACTGTCCCGTTGGCGGCGACGACGAGGACCGCCGCGTCGGCGACGGCCAGCGCTTCGACCACCTCGCCGGCGAAGTCCTGGAAACCCGGCGCGTCGAGCAGGTTGACGCGGTATCCCTCCCAGTCGCAGTGAGCGACGGACAGACCGATGCTCATCGAGTGACGCTGCTCCTCGGCTTCGTGGTCGAACAGCGAGGTTCCCTGTTCGGTGGACCCCATGCGCTGCGTTGCTCCGGCGGTGTGCAGCAAGGCTTCGCAGAGCGTCGTCTTCCCGTCGTGGCTGTGGCCGACGACGGCGACTGTGCGGATGCGATCAGGTGTGGGCGTCGGCATGGTGAATCAACTCCAGACAGGACTCCCGGACACGAAGAAACGAATGGTAGCCGCTCGCACGACCCCTCCTGGGTCGCGTCAGCGGCGTGAGCGGCGCGCCACCACCAGGACGGTTTCGGACAGCCGGTGCGCGGGCGAGGAGGTCCAGCCGTCGAACATGGTGATCTCGCCCAACCCCGCTCCGGCGAAGAGGCGGGGAATCGCCGCGAATGGGCACAACCAGCCGCTGGTCTGCCGCACCGACACAGAGCCGTCGTCAAAGACCGCGACCTCACGGAGCACGTAGGTGTGGCGACGCTGGTCGTAGACGGCGTCGCCGAGCAGTACGTGACGCCGGTCGGAGAGCAGGGAGTTGGGTACGACGTCCCACCAGTCGATGCGACCCGGCGGCTGATCCGGCCTGAGCCGCATCTCCACGATCAGGGTTCCCTGGGGCCGCAGTGACGTCGCGATGCGAGCCAGGACTCTGGTCTGGTCGGCCCGGGTGAACGCCTCGAGGACGAAGTACACGAGCAGCGCGGCATCGAAGGCCCCTGAAGCCAGCGGAACATCGCGCAGGTCACCTCTGACGAAGCCAGCCGTCCCGAGGAGGCTCGTATCCCGTGCAAGACCACGCGCGTGGCGGAGCGCCGGCCCGCTGACGTCGATGCCGGTCACGTCGTGACCGAGCGCGGCCAGCGGCACCGCGTAGAGGCCCGGACCGCATCCGGCGTCGAGGATCCGTGCGGGCGCGGCCGGGAGGAGCCGGCGCAGGCGTTGCAGCTGCCCGGCGATCACCGAGCGTCTTCGGCTCGCCCCATCGTGGGATTGGTCGAGATGCTCCCGAAGCAATCTCCGCGCAAACTCGGGGCGTCCCCAGTCGAGTTCGACCGCAGGGTCGAAAGGCACGGGCCAGGGCGGGATCGAGGTGGGACGGACCGGGCGGCGCATATCCGCGGCAGCGTAGGCCACAATCCCCGGCGATGGGCGGCGTGATTGGCCAGTGGGTGACCAGCGGTGGCCTGTTCATCGTGCTCGTGCTGATGCTGATCAACAGCTGCGGCGTGCCCTTCCCGAGCGAGGTCATCATGCCCGTCGCCGGCCTGCTCGCCGCCGCCGGCCACTTCAACATCGTTGTGGTGATCGTCGTCGGCATCGCCGGCAACTGGCTCGGCGCGCTCCTTGCATACGCGCTGGCCCGGCGCTTCGGTCGCCCTTTGCTGCTCGGCCCTGGGCGGCGCGTCGGCATCTCACCGCGACACCTCGACCTCGCCGACCAATGGATCGACCGCTACGGTCTGGCCGCGGTCTTCTTCGGACGGATGCTCCCGGTGATCCACACGTACATCTCATTCCCGGCGGGCCTGGCGAAGATGCAGCCGGTCTGGTTCGCCGGGCTCTCGCTGGTCGGGTCCACCGTCTGGGTCACCTTCCTCAGCGTGCTCGGATACGAGGTGGGAGCGAATTACACGAAGGTGTCGGGTCCGATCGGGACGGCGGCGATCGTGATCGGCGTGCTGGTCGTCATCGTGCTCGTCGTGTGGTACCTCCGCGGGAGGCGACGAGACTCGCCGACGTCGAGTTCCAGCGTTTAGCGCCGGGTCAGGACATATCCGGCCAGGGGCTGGCGGAGTCTGCTTCCCCGTCGTCACCCTCGGCCCGCTGGCGGTAACGGTCGGCAACCATCTTGTATGCGACGGTCTTGGGGAGGCCCAGCTTGACGAGGCTCTTGACCTCGTCGGCCATCACCTTGTCACGGGCGGTCTCGATGGATGCGACGAGATCCTCGATGGAAACCGTGGAAGCGCGCTTGGACACACCTGCAGTCTACCAACGGTTCGGCGGAGCAAACCTCCTGACGTCCATTCGGTCTCTCGCCGTCCCGCGGCTCCCGGGCGGCTCCCGTGGCCCGGCATACTTTGAGGATGGCGTATCTCCCCAACTCCGATGCCGAACGCCGCGAGATGCTCGATGCGTTGGGGGCATCGTCGGAAGCTGACCTCTTCACGACGATTCCGGCCGCGCTGCGCAATCCCCACATCGAGCTCCCACCACCGCTCTCGGAGCAGGACCTGGTAGCCGAGCTCGAAGGGCTGGCTTCACGGAACCGATCGCTGAGCGACTACGACAGCTTCCTCGGCGCCGGTGTCTATCGCCGGTTCAGCCCTGCGATCGTCAGAGGCACGATCTCCCGCCCCGAGTTCTACACCGCGTACACGCCGTACCAGGCGGAGGCATCGCAGGGGACCCTGCAGACGATCTTCGAGTTCCAGTCCATGATCTGCGCGCTCACCGGGCTGGACGTCGCCAACGCGTCGCTCTACGACGGCGCGACCGCCGCGGCGGAGGCGATGGTGATCGCGGTCCAGGCAACCGGTCGGGCCCGCATCGCGGTCGCCGACACGGTGCACCCGGAAACCATCGCCGTGCTGCGAACTTTTGCGGAGGGACGGCGCATCGCCGTCGACGTCGTCGCAACCGTTGAGGGCGTGCTCACGGACGACACGGTTCGCGCGACCCTGACGTCGGACCATGCGGCGCTGCTCGTGCAATATCCGAGTTTCGCCGGAACCATCCAGGACCTCGCGCCGCTAGCACAGGCCGCCCACGACGCCGGTGCGCTCGCCATCTGCGCCACCGACCTGCACGCCTGCTCGTTGCTGGCGCCTCCGGGGGAAAGCGGCTTCGATGTTGCGATCGGTGACGGCCAGCCGCTGGGCATTCCCGCGTCGTTCGGCGGACCGCACGTCGGGTTCATGGCGGTGACACAAGCGCAGATGAGACGCATCCCGGGCCGCCTCGTGGGCATGACTCTGGACCATGACGAACACCGCGCTTACACACTGACCCTCCAGGCGCGCGAACAGCACATTCGACGCGAGCACGCGACCTCCAACATCTGCACCAACCACGCCCTGATCGCGCTCGCCGCCACCGTGTACATGGCTCACATGGGCGCCGGCGGGATGCGCGCGGTTGCCGAGGTGAGCGCGCAGCGCGCCCATCATCTCGCGGGTCTCCTGAGCGCGGTTGATGGTCTGTCGCTCGCGCATCCGTCGACACCGTTTCTTTGGGAGTTCGTGTTGCGCACGCCCCGCAGCGCTGCGGACTTCGCGAAGGCGCTGCGTGGGCGGGGCATCGTCGCGGGACTGCCGCTCGGCCGCGTCGACTCGAAACGCGACGGCGAACTCCTCGTCTGCTGCACCGAGCTCACCACACCGGCAGCGATCGACCGCTACGCCGCTGCCGCCGCCGAGGCGGTCGCGTCCGAGCGCAGCGTTGCGATGGCAGGCGCATGAACGACTCGATCCCCGAGGTGACGCGCGACGCCGGGTGGGCGGTGGATGAGCCGCTCGTCTTCGAGCTGAGCACCAATTACACGACCGGACCCGCGGTCACTTCCGCCGGCGTTCCGGCGACCAACGGTGAGACGTCCATCCCTGATGCGCTGCTGCGGACGACCCCACCGACGGTTCCGGCGGTACCGGAGGCGGTGCTCGCGCGCCACTTCGGACGCCTCGCACGGCGCAATCACAACCTCCACGAGGGGATGTATCCGCTCGGTTCCTGCACGATGAAGTACAACCCTGTGGTCGACGAGCAACTCGCCTGGCTCGACGGCTTCGCGCAGCTGCATCCCTACCAGGCCGAGGAGGACACGCAGGGGGCGCTCCAGTTGATGTGGGAGCTCGACCGTCTGCTTGCGTCGATCACTGGGATGGCGCGCATGTCGCTGCAGCCCGCGGCGGGCGCGCACGGCGAGTGGACGGGGCTGCGCATGATCCAGGCGTACCACGCCGATCGTGGAGACACCGCTCGCACGCGCGTGCTCATCCCCGACTCGGCGCACGGCACCAACCCGGCGTCCGCGGCGGCGTGCGGCCTCGACGTCGTGACCGTGAAGAGCAATCACGACGGCACCGTTGATGTCGACGATTTCTCGAACCATCTCGACGCGACGGTTGCCGCTGTCATGCTGACCAATCCGAACACGTTGGGCGTCTTCGAGAAGGACATCACGGAGATCGCGCGGCTCGCACACGATGCCGGTGCGCTCGTGTACTACGACGGTGCGAACCTCAACGCGTTGGTCGGCATCGCGCGTCCCGGTGACATGGGGTTCGACGTCGTCCACCTCAACCTCCACAAGACCTTCTCGACACCACATGGTGGCGGCGGTCCCGGCGCTGGTCCGGTGGGAGTGGGCGAGCGCCTCATCGACTTCCTGCCGACGCCGACTGTGGAACGTGATGGTGACCGCTTCTTTCTCGATGGCCGGCGGCCCAAGAGCATCGGCAAGGTGCGTTCGTACTACGGCAACTTCGGCATGCTGGTGCGCGCGTATGCGTACATCCGCGCGTACGGCGATCATCTCCCCTGGGTGGCACGCGACGCGGTGCTCAACGCACGCTACCTGCAGTCGAAGCTCACCGGACTCTTCGCAATGGCAGTCGAGACACCATGCATGCACGAGTTCGTGGCGACCACCAAGGGTGGTCGCGTCGAGGGTCTGCGTGCGATGGATGTCGCCAAGCGGCTGCTCGACTACGGCGTCTACGCTCCAACGATCTACTTCCCGCTCACGGTTCCCGAAGCGTTGATGTTCGAGCCCACCGAGACCGAGTCGAAGCAGAGTCTCGACGCACTCGCCGGGATCTGCGCAGCGATCCTCGATGAGGCGGAACGCGACCTCGCCTTCGTCCAGAACGCACCCCATGAGACTCCCGTGAGCCGCGTTGACGAGGTGCGCGCGGCACGACACCCCATACTGCGATGGACGCCGTGACAACCGCGATCGACACCGGCCTGCGTGATGAGCTGCGCGAGCTCATCGCCGTGCGAGCCTTCACCTACGGCGCCTTCACGCTCACCAGCGGGCGCACCAGCGATTACTACGTCGACGGCAAGCAGGTCACCCTCGACGGCAGGGGGCTCTATCTGGTCGCGCGATTCACGCTGGAACACTGCCGCGAGCACGGTATTGACGCGGTTGGCGGACTGACGCTCGGCGCCGATCCAATGGCGGCGGCGACCGCAGCGCTCAGCGGCGACACGGATCATCCGATCACCGCCTTCATCGTTCGCAAAGAGGTCAAGGCGCACGGTACCGGCCGGCCCATCGAGGGACCGGACCTCCACCCGGGGATGCGCGTGCTGCTCGTCGACGACACCATGACCACCGGCGGCACGTTCCTTCAGGCGCAGGAGGCCGTCGTCGCCACGGGCGCAAACATCGTCGGCGCGCTGTGCGTCGTCGACCGCGAGGAGGGCGGCCGCGAAGCCCTCGAGGCCGCGGGGATCCCGTTGCGGGCGCTCTTTCAGCGCAGCGAGTTCAGCCCCCGAAGATCCCCCGCATAACTCCGCCCGTGACCGCGCCCGCGGCCCCTGCCTCGACTGCCTGACCCGGAGAGAACTCGCCGAGCGATTGCGCGAGCTTTTGCAGCGGGAGGGACTGGAGCCACACCCGGCCCGGTCCGGTGAGCAGCGCCAGGAAGATGCCGTCGCCGCCGAAGATCTTGTTCTTGATGCCCTTGATCGTGGTGATGCTGAACTGCACGGTGTCCTGGAACAGGCCCACGTGGGCTGGATGCACGCGCAGGCTCTCACCCGGCTTCAGGTCGTAGGTGAGCACCTCGCCGCTGAGCTCGCACCATGCCTTGCCCTGACCGCTGATCTTCTCGAGGCGGAATCCATCACCGCCGAACAATCCGGCGCCGAGGGATTGCTGGAACCCGACCGAGAGCTGTACCCCATGGACCCCGCACACGAATGAGTGCCGGTGACCGAGGAAACCCATCCCGGGTTGCGGCGCAACGTCGAGCGGGAAGATCATGCCGGGAAGCCGGGCGGCGAACGCGACCATGCCGGGCGCGCCCTGCGCCGAGTACTCGCTCATGAAGATCGAACTCCCACCGAGCGCGCGTTTGAACACGCCGCCGACACCGCCCCCGCCGCCCATCTGCGTGGAGGTCTGCATGACGATCGACTGCGTCATCCAGGAGAGCTCTCCCGACTCCGAGAAGATTGCCTCGCCCGGGTCGAGCATGATCTCGAGCACGGGCATGGTGGTACCGATGATCCGGTCCTGCATCAAGTAGTCCTCCGAGGTGTCGGTGTCGCAAGGAGTCTATCGGGGCGCGGTGGCATTGCACGCACCCAAGGCGCGCTCGGAGTTCTTGAAGCCAGGAGAGTGACCGACGTGCCTGAGAAGGGGCACGATGCCGGTGTGCCAATTGACCTCATGCTGGCGACCCTGACCGACCGTCGCGACTTCGGTGGGGACTGGCTGCTCGAGCGCAAGTTCGACGGCGAGCGCTGCGTCGCGCGCAGACGGAGCGGCGATGTGCGGCTCGAGTCGCGCACCGGCAAAGACCTCACCGCCACGTACCCCGAAGTGCGCGCTGCCCTGGTCGCACAGCGCGCAAGCGAGTTCCTGGTTGACGGTGAGGTGGTCGCGTACCAGGGTGAGCAGACGTCCTTCAGCCGGCTTCAACAGCGTCTCGGCACCACCGCGCCCTCCCCCCAGCAGATGGCCGCCTACCCGGTGGTCTACTGCGTCTTCGACCTCCTGGAGATAGACGGCGAGGTCCTGACTCGCCTCCCGCTCGAAGAGCGTCGCGCCCGGCTGACGCGGGCAATCCGGCCAAGCGCGGCTCTGCAACTCTCCAAGGCCTGGCGGGGCGACGCTGGGCGGCGATTTGACGACGCGTGCCGTTCCGGCTGGGAGGGACTCATCGCCAAGCGTGCCGATGCGCCCTACACCCCCGGGCGTTCGAAGGACTGGCTGAAGCTGAAGTGCGTCTGGGAACAGGAATTCGTCATCGGCGGTTATACCGATCCAACTGGCAGCCGTACTGATTTCGGGGCGCTGCTCGTCGGATATCACGAGGACGGCCGGCTCCGGTACGCAGGAAAGGTCGGCACCGGCTACACGGCGGCGAGGCTCCGCGATCTCGGCGCGCGGCTGCGATCCCTGGAGACGCCCGACCCGTCGTTCATGGACGCAAGACCGATTCCGCGCGGCACGCATTGGACCCGGCCGGAGCTGGTCGCGCAGATCGGCTTTGCGGAATGGACGAATGACGGCCGCCTGCGGCAACCGCGCTTCCTCGGGCTGCGCGACGACAAGCGACCGGCTGAGGTGATTCGGGAGCGGCCCCGATGAGACCAGGGTTTGAGGGCCGTCAGCGGGTCGATGGGGTGAGCGGCCAAGCTTCGGGTCTGCATGGCTGCTGAATCCCGCGCCGAACCAGCTGCCCGGCGGTGTTTCGGTGACGGTGATCCCCTCTACGAGCGGTATCACGACACCGAATGGGGCTTTCCGGTGCCCGATGAGCGTGCGCTGTTCGAACTCCTGAGCCTCGAGGCGTTCCAGGCAGGGCTCTCCTGGCGGACCATTCTTGCGAAGCGCGACGCTTTCCGCCGCGCATTCGCGAATTTCGACGCCGATGCCGTTGCGCGCTTTGATCCGGCAGACGTCAAGCGCCTCCTGGACGATGTCAGCATCGTGCGCAATCGGGCGAAGATCGAGGCGACGATCGGCAACGCCCGCGCCGTCCTGCAACTGCGCGTCGCCGGCGAGCCGCTGGTCGCAATCCTCCGGCCGGATCCACGTGCATCACGGCGCCGGCCACCAGCGACGTGGAGCGACGTGCCCTCGACGACACCCGAGGCCGCAGCCCTTGCGCGCGACCTCAAGGGCCGAGGCTTTCGCTTCCTCGGCCCCACAACGGTGTACGCGCTGATGCAGGCCTGCGGCGCGGTGGACGACCACCTCGCCGGGTGCCCGATACGACCCGCCGCCGAGCGCGCACGCCGAGCCGCCGGGCTGATCTGAGCAACGGATCACAACCCCAGCGCCGTCTTGGCGATAATCTCCTTCATCACCTCGTCGGTGCCACCGCCGATACGGATGAGCCGTGAGTCGCGGAAGTACCTGGAGATTCCGCTCTCCGCCATGTAGCCCATGCCGCCGTGGAGCTGCAGGCACGTGTCGGCGACCTGCGTGGTGACACGTCCGACCAGGAGCTTCGCCATCGAGATCTCCGTTACCGGGTACTCGTCGCGGTCCCATCGCTCGGCGACGCTGTACACGAAGTTCTTGGCGACGGTGATCTCCGTGTAGAGGTCGACGAGCTTGTGCCGGTTCACCTGGAACCTCGCGATGGGACGGCCGAATGCCTCGCGCTCCTTGCACCACTTCAGGGTTTCCTCGAATGCGACCTCGGCGCCGGCGATCGACCCTGCGGAGCCGATCAGGCGCTCGCCCTGAAGCTCCCACATCAGGTTGTAGAAGCCCTGACCGACCTCGCCGAGCACCGCGTCGTCGCCGACCTCAACGTCGTTGAAGGACAGCTCTGCGGTGTCGCTCGAATGCATGCCGAGCTTCTTCAGCTTGCGCGAGACGGTGAACCCGGGAAGGTTCTTGTCGACCAGGAACAGCGTGATCCCGTGGGCGCCGTCCTCCTGCGAGCCGGTGCGCGCGACCAGCAGGATGAAGTCACAGCGCACCCCGTTGGTGATGTAGAGCTTGCTGCCGTTGATCCGCCAGTGCCCGTCGACGCGCTCCGCCCGCGTGCGAATCGCGGCCACATCGCTCCCCGTGTCCGGCTCGGTGATGCCGAGCGCCGCGATCTTCTCTCCCCGGATCGCGGGCACGAGGTAACGCTGCTTCTGCTCCTCCGTACCCCACTTGAGGATGGGTGGGGTCGCCATCTCGGTATGCACGCTGATGGCCATGCCCACGCCACCAGAGCCGCAGCGCGCCATCTCCTCGGCGAGAACGATCGCGCTGAAATAGTCCCCACCCTGGCCGCCGTACCGCTCCGGGTAGCGCAGTCCGAGCAGTCCGAGCTCGCCCATGCGCGTGAAGACGCTGTCCGGAAAGCCCTCGGCCGCCTCCCAGGCGTCGGCGTGCGGGCGCAGCTCCCTGGCGACGAAATCACGTACCGTCTCGCGGAGCGCGTCGTGCTCAGCCGAGAAATGCACGGAAGGAAGCCTCCATGGCCGAGCGATTGACCTGCATGTCGATTCTGTCACGCGCCGATTGCCGCTGAAACTCTCCCTAGGATGGTGACGATGTCCAGGCGCCTCCTCTTCTGGCCCGCGGCCGCGGCCCTGGTGCTGGTGTCCGCCTGCTCCGGGGCGCCCACGCCGACACCGAGCCCCAAGCCGTCGCCGTCGGCCACACCGACGCCCTCACCCACGCCGCTGCCCGCGGACACGATGTCGATCGGCGTGCTCGGAATCGGTATCGGGACCTTCGACCTTGCCGCCATCCCCGTCGCCGAGCTCAAGAACGAGGCGATGTTCCACGGCGCGGCGTCGGTGGAGGTGCACTTCGTGACCCATCGCGCCGGCAGAACCCTCGGCTCGCTCACATCGGTGGCCGTGAACCTGGGCCCGGGCGAGACCCTGGCGGTCACCGCCGACTGCACCGACGCCTGCAACGGCGCGACGAGCGTGGCTGCGACGGTCACGGTCAGCTCGTGGCCGACCAGCATCGGCCCGGTCTTCACCACTGCCCCGGGTCAATATGCGTGCCAACCGTGCCACGCAAGCCACGGCTACGGCGACGTGCACGCGATCCTCACGCCCTCCGACCCGGTCGCTGCCGGCGTGGCGGTGGTCGGCTTCGCGGTGTGCCAGAACGGCGCCGGGGTGATCCTGGGAGGAGGCTCCGAGCAGTTCGTCTGGCAGGCGGGAACAACGCTGTCCGCGGACGTCCCGGTCGTCCTCAACGCGGCCCCGGCATCCTGCTCGATCGGGGCGTCCACGGGCTGGTGAGAAGCGTTCGCTTGATTTGACCTGGTTGCAGGCGTCCGTACTCGATGTGGTACGGTCCGGCGCGGCTCAGGTCGCCAGGTTGTCGTCGAGACGAGAGTCTCCAGAGGGGCAGCAGGGGGTCGAGCCACCGTAAGCCCGGTCAGGGGAGCGATGACCGGAGCCCGACCAAATAGGAGTGATCCGCCTTGCATTTACCCAAGCGGGCACGTGGACTGGTTCTCGGCTTCCTCATGTTGGTGGCTGGACCGGCGACCGCCGTGCTCATCACCACGCCGTCCCAGGGGGCTGCCGCATCCGCCTCGCTGGTCCGTTCGTCAGTCGGCGAGATCGACCGCCTCACCAATGTGACCACGCATCCGGTGATGCTTCGAGTTCGCTCGGCAATGTTCTTCAGGGTGGCCGTTCCCGCCGCGAAGCCGGTGGCGCCGCGCCGCCCCCGGGTGTCCCGGCCGCTTTTCGTCGTTCCGAGCGGGCTCTCCGTCAGCCAGGCGCAGGTGGTGGCCGATATCACCGCAGCCGCCGAGCACTGGGGCGTGAGCGTCTCGTGGATGCTCAGGACCGCGAACTGTGAGTCGCACTTCCACTGGAACTCGGTCAACCGGAGAGGTCCGTACATCGGGGTGTTCCAGTTCCTGATGTCGACCTTCATCGCCAACGGTGGGACCGCGGCCAGCATCTGGGATCCGGTGGCGCAGGCGAACATCGCCGCCAAGATGTTCGCCCACGGCCAGTCCCACGAGTGGTCCTGCGCCTAAAGCACTCGGCGGCGTCAGACTCAGCGGGTGAGCGCGCAGGCGGGATCCAGCGATGTGGGAGCGACGGAGCACCTGCGTGAGACGCGGACGTCGCGGCGGAACATCTACAGCGGGCGGCTGCTGACCTTCTACGAGGACGACGTCCGGCTTGCGGACGGGACTCGCGCGCAGCGCGAGGTTGTGGCTCACCCCGGCGCTGTCGCGATCGTCGCCATCGACGACGGCGGCAGGGTGATCCTGGTCCGGCAGTGGCGGCACGCGGTCGGACGGGCCCTCTGGGAGCTGCCCGCGGGCACACGGGCCAGGGACGAGACACCGGCACGCACCGCCGAGCGAGAGCTCGCGGAGGAGACGGGCGTGCGCGCTTCCCGGATCCGTGCGCTCGCCACCGCCCCGCTCACCCCCGGCTACTCGACGGAGGTGATGCATTTCTTCCTGGCGACCGGCCTCACCGACGGGCCGACCGACCGTGACGCCGACGAGCGGATGGACGTCGAACGATTCGATGCCACCGGCATCGCCGCGCTGATCCGCGCCGGCGAGGTTGACGTCAAGACGCTCGCCGGGCTGGGGCTTGCCGGCTGGAGCACCGCGTCGGATGGCTGATCGACCGTTGCAGGACCCCCTGGAGGCCGACCGCCTGATCGCTCGCGCCATCGAATCCGTCCTCGACGCCGTGCCGGAGATCCCTGGAAGCGACATGCTCGCCGCCGAAGCCAGTCCCAAGGCGCAACCCTGGGCGGAGACGGCAGCACCTCCGGCGAGCGACAAGCGCCCGCTCGACGCGGTGCTTGCCGAGTACGAGGCGCGAGTGGCCGCCGCCCCGGGCGCGCGCGCTGGTCATCCCAACG
>JBAPOS010000202.1:0-4495 GCA_049279755.1 Candidatus Dormiibacterota bacterium
GTTCGCGCAAGCAGACTGTCGCGCTCTATCGGTCGCTCTCAAATTCGCTGTGTCCCGGGTGATCTCCTGTCCGTAGAGTGCACGCGTGCCGGAGCGGGTGCCACGGTGTATCAGGCGGAGCTCCGCCGTCACCTCTGAGAGTGCAAGTCACACCTCTGCCCAATCCGCTTCGACCTACTGCCCCGTCGCGTCCGATCGGCGGCGCATCGCAGAATTCAGCAAAGAGGGAACTGGCGCTACCCGTGTAAGGGCGGCAGGGGACAGACGGCCTCTGGCGAATTTGGCAGCTCCCGAGCGAGCGCGACAATCTGCTTGCGCGAACGAGGGAGCTGCCAAGCTGAGCAAGAGGACGTCCGTCCCCTGTCGCCCTCACCACCGAGCGCCCCCTAAGCCCTCAGTAGATAAACCCCACAATCGCCGGGTCCGAGGAGAGGATCGTGCGGTCGTCGACGCGCCCCCATCCTCCGCCGTTGGCGTGGTAGTTCATCTCGGAGATGACGAACGAGCCGTCGAGATTCACGTGCTCGACGTAGGCGACGTGCCCGACCCATCCGATGTTGAAGACGACGATTGCCCCCTGCACGGGGACGTGTCCTTCCGCGCGCTTGCCGCGGGCGGCGCGCCACCAGTTGATCGCGTTGCCGCTCCAGTCAACTGCGCGCCGGGTCGCGACGTAGTACGTGCATTGGCCGTATGGAAAGCCGTCGTGGAGCAGAGTCTGCGGCGGGACTGACGGCGTGCCGCCCCCGGCGTCGGCGAAGAACGAGGAGATGAGCGCGCCCGTCGGGGCCCGGGAGAGCGGCACCTGCAGGTAGGAGCCTGCGGTCAAGGGCGCGTTGCTCTTCAGCGCGTTGTAGTCGAGGATCACGGCGGGGTCGAGGTGGACACGGGCAGCGAACGCGGTCGGCGTCTCGCCGGGCAGGACTTCGACGAGTGCCCCGGGTCCGGGAGGGATGAGCAGCGTGGAACCTACCTTGGGGACGCCATCCGGAGCGAGCTGGTTTCCCCACTGGATAGCCGACGTGGAGACGCTGTATGTGGCAGAGAGAGTGGCCAGCGTCTCGCCCGGCTCGAAAACGACGGTCTTGACCGGCTCCACCGCCAACGCCGTCACGGCTGCCGAGTTCTCGACCACCGCGTTGATCTGTATCGCGGCGAGGTTGCGAAGCATTGGCGTGCCCGGAACCTGCATTGGTCGGGTGACGAGCACGACAAGCACCACGGCAGTGGCGATTACAGAGAGGTGCCGTACAAACCTGTGAACGTGGGTCGCGATCGCTGCCTCCCCAACCTTGCAGAGATACGGACTTTGCCCGGGGTGAACCATGCCCCGCTCCCCGGGTGACCGCGGGACCGTACCAAAACCGGGTTGGCCCCGTCAAAGTGAGCAAGGTGAGCGATTCACCGCCCCCAGTCCTCGCGACCGTGTGTCGAGGGACGGTCGTGGAGGCCCGGATCCGAGGGCACGTTGCCGTGGTTGATGCCCTGGGGAATGTGCTGAGCTCGACCGGCTCCCCGGACGCCGAGACCACCCTGCGCAGCTGCGTCAAGCCCCTGCAGGCGCTCCCGTTCGTGCGTCTCGCCGCTGACCGGCTGGGCGCCAGCGACGCCGAGATCGCCATCGCCTGCGCCTCGCACCAGGGAGAGGACGAGCACCTCGTGACTGTCCGGGGTCTCCTCGCCAAGGCCCAGGTGCCGGAGGATGCTTTGGCGTGCGGGCCGCAACTGCCCTCGGACGAGGCGGCGGCGCGCCGCCTGCTCGCCTCGGGTGGGACACCACGACCGATTCACAACAACTGCTCTGGAAAGCACGCGGCGATGCTGGCCACGTGCGCGGTCATGGGTTGGCCGCTCGACGGCTACATGGAGCGGGCGCACCCGTGTCAGCAGGCGGTGAGCGCTGCCCTGCAGGAGATGCTCGGCGTCGATCTCAAGACTGCCCCGCGCGGTATCGACGGATGCGGCCTCACCACGTACGGAACCCCGCTGTCAGCCATCGCCCGCGGTTTTGCTGCGGCCGGCGCCGAGACCGCATTCAGGCGCGCCCAGGACGCGATGGCAGCGCACCCGTTCCTCGTCGCCGGCACGAATCGATTCGACACCGCGCTGCTCGAGGTTGCGGGCGGGCGGCTCACCGCCAAGATCGGCGGCGCGGGAGTCTGGGCGGCGGTCGCGCGCCCCGACGGCCCTGGCATTGCCATCAAGGTCGAAGCCGGTGGAGGGGAGGCGATTCCCGTCATCGCCCTCGCAGTCCTCCAGCAGCTCGGGCTGCTTGACGCCGATCTTCCAGACCGGCTCCGCCCATTTGCGAGCGTGACCGTGCGCAACTGGGCGGGCCGCGATGTGGGGGAGATCCGCCCCGCCGCGGCAGGCTTTTGACGAGGGTAGGGCCCGGGTGTATGGTTCGGATCGGGAAAAGTTGATACGCATGTCAATTTCTGAGATGACCGGTGCGGCTGCCGAAGATGCCTCGCCGCGGAGGGTTGTGATCCGTGCCTGATCAGAGCCACGTCGGCAGGCGCTACTCGGCGCCCGGTCAACGCATCGCCCCCGAATCGGCTCGAGCGGTGGCCTTGGCAATCGCGGGTAGTGATCCGGTCCGTGAAGCCGACGCGGTGCCTCCAACGTTTGCGGCCGTGTACTGCCTCGCCCCGACGCTCGCGCAGCTGTTCAGCGACCCGGAGGTCGGCATCGATCTTGCCGGGCTCATTCATGGCGAGCAGTCCTTCGAATGGCCGGCGCCGGCGCACCCCGGCGACGTCATCGATGCCACCGCCGAGATCACCAGCATCGACACCAGGCGAGGCATGACCTTCGTCCGGCTCGCCATGGAGGCCACTCGCCCCGCGGACCAGGCCGTCGTGTGCCGCGCAACCTCGCTCATGATCGTGCGGGTTACGGCATGACCGTACCGGCGGCGTCCAGGATCGCAGTCGGGGACAGCCTCGCGCCCTTTTCGCGCATGGTCACCCAGGAGCAGGTCAATGCGTACGCCGACGCGTCCGGCGACCACAACCCAATCCATGTCGACCCCGAGTTCGCCCGCTCCGTCGGTCTCCCTGGAACCATCGCGCACGGCATGCTCGAGATGGGCATCCTCGCCGACGCGATCGCTGCCTGGGCGGGCGGGAACGCCAACCTCCTCAGCCTCTCGTGCCGGTTCAGCAAGCCGTTGCTTCCCGGCGACACGATCATCTGCACCGGGACTGTCGTCAGCGTCGACGATGCGGGAGTTGCCACCCTCGAGGTGGGGGCATCCGCGGATCGAGGCGACCGCCTTTTGACCAACGGCCGGGCAACCGTCCGGCTCTCACGCTAAGGGACAACCCACATGGGACTCGACTTCTCGCTCACCCGCGAACAGGAGGAGATCCGCGCGCTGGCGCACGAGTTCGCCGAGAAGGAGATGCGCCCGGTCGCTGAGCGCTACGACGAGAACGAGGAGACCCCCTGGGACGTCATGCGCAAGGCGCACGCTCTCGGGCTCGACGCAACAGCGGGCTTTCCCGAGCAGTACGGCGGCGGCGGCATCGACCTCGTTACCAACCTCATCAGGGAAGAGGAGATGTCCTGGGGCGACGCCGGCATCGCGGTCGCGATCGGTGCGAGCGGGCTTGCCGGCACGGCGATCATCGCGATGGGCACCGAGGAGCAGAAGCAGAAGTACATCAGCATGCTCACGGCGCCGGAGTTGAAGATCGCGGCGATGGGCCTCACCGAGCCGAACAGCGGCTCGGACTCGCTGGCGCTGGAGACGACCGCGACCAAGGTGGACGGCGGCTATGTGCTCAACGGCACCAAGCAGTTCTGCACCAACGGTGGCATCGCGGACATCCAGGTCGCCTTTGCCACGACCGACAAGTCGCTTGGCCCGGTCGGCGTCGCCGCGTTCGTGATCGAGAAAGGAACGCCTGGGATGCGCCAGGGGCGCAAGGAACGCAAGCTCGGCGTGCGCGCGTCGCACACCGCGCAGGTCATCTTCGAGGACTGCTTCATCCCCGACGATCAGCGTCTCGGCTACAACAAGAGTGGCGAGGAGACCGGGCCCGGACGGGTCGGCGCGATGATCATGCTCGAGGCGACGCGGCCGTCGGTCGCGGCCGGAGCGCTCGGGATCGCGCGCGCGGCGTTCGAGTTCGCCCGCGACTACTCGTTGCAGCGCGTGGCGTTCGGCAAGCCGATCGCGAAGCACGAGGCGATCGCGTTCAAGCTCGCCGACATGGCAACCGAGATTGATGCCGCGCGGTTGCTGACCTGGCGTGCCGGATGGATGGCGATGAACGGCATTCCGCTTGCCCGTGGTGAGGGCTCGATGGCGAAGCTGTTCGCGGGGGACATGGCGATGCGGGTCACCGTCGACGCGGTCCAGATCCTCGGCGGATACGGCTACATCAAGGACTACCCGGTCGAGCGCTTCATGCGGGACGCGAAGATCTACCAGATCTGGGAAGGCACCGCAGAGATCCAGCGTCTGGTGATCAGCCGCTATGTGCTC
>JBAPOS010000203.1:0-17286 GCA_049279755.1 Candidatus Dormiibacterota bacterium
GGCGTGAGCGTCGTGGCGCGGGCAGGCAGGTCTCGAAGGACGTCGTCCATCAGCTGCTCGGGGGCCAGCGAGCCGGCGCGCACGCGCTCCTGCGACGCGTGTACCGCGTCTCGCACGCGACGGCGGCCGAGGCGCCTTTGGGGCTCGGCAAGCCGCGCATCGGCAAGCAGCGAGTCGGTCTGCGGGATGGCCCGGCGTGGATCCGCGTTCATGGACGACGACCTTACGTACAACGGCCGGCTGCGGGCCCGCGCCGATGGCGGAGGCGGACGGGAATCGAACCCGCTTGACCGGGATACTCGGTCACACTGATTTTGAAGATCAGGAAGCCCACCAGGTGCCCAGACGCCTCCGCGAACAAGCGTAGGCGACCGATCCCAGCGTTCGTGCGCCTGACCGCAACCTGCCAACATCGGCGGCATGCGTCTGACCGGTTACGCGCACGGCGGTGGCTGTGCCTGCAAGATCCCGCCATGGGAGCTGGAGGAGATGGTCGCGGGACTGATCGGCGTGCCGAGCGAGACGCTCATCGTCGGCCTCGACCACGGGGATGACGCGGCCGCGGTCCGTGTTGACGCCGACGGGACCGCGGTGCTCAGCACCGTGGACTTCTTCACGCCGGTGGTCGACGACGCCTGCGACTGGGGCCGGATCGCCGCGGCCAACGCGTTCTCGGACATCTACGCCATGGGCGGCAGGCCGATCCTCGCGGTGAACCTTGTGTGCTGGCCGCGGGACGTCCTGCCCATCTCCCTCGCGGCCGACGTGTTGCGCGGCGGACTCGCAGTTGCCAGAGAGGCAGAGTGCCCGGTCGCGGGCGGTCACAGTGTCGACGACCCCGAGCCGAAGTACGGCATGGCGGTGACCGGTCTGGCCTCCGCTGATCGCCTGCTCCGCACCGACGCCGGCGTGGCGGGGCAACCGCTGTCCCTGAGCAAACCCCTCGGCATCGGCGTCCTGAACAGCCGGCACAAGCAGACCGGCGAGGTCTTCCCGCACGCGGTGGCCACCATGGTTGAGCTCAACCGGGCCGCCTCAGAAGCGGCGCTCGACCGGGGGGTCCGATGTGCGACCGACGTCACCGGTTTCGGTCTTCTGGGGCATCTCTACAAGCTGGCGCGCGCGAGCAACCTCACAGCCGTGATCGACGCCGATGCCGTGCCGTACCTCGAGGGTGCGCGCGAAGCCCTCGACGCCGGGTACGTGAGTGGCGGGACCCGCCGCAACCTCGAGTGGGTGGATCCGCACGTTGAATGGCGCGGGCGCGCCGAGCACGACGAGCGCGAGCGGCTCCTGCTCGCCGACGCGCAGACGAGCGGTGGTCTGCTCGTCGCCGGCGAGATACCGGGATCGCCGGTCATCGGCGAGCTTGTGGCCCGCCGGTCCCACGTGATCGAGGTTCGCTGAAGTTCGGGCCGGCTATGCCGGAAACTCGCGCTCCAGGAAACTGACCGTCTGCTTCCACGCTGCGGCGGCCGCTTCGGGATGATGGAACATCGCCGCATTGTGATTGTCGAATGCGTGGTTGGGGCCGTGATGCAGATGGAACTCCGTGTGCGGCCGCCCCTCGAATGCCTTTTCGACTGCCGCACGCTGCTCTGCGGTGATGTATTCGTCGGCGTCGCCGAAATGAAAGAGCACAGGGCAGTGAATGTCGTGTGCCTTGTCGAGGTTGCCGGGGATCGCTGAGCCGTAGTAGCAGACCGCGACGTCGGGTTCCGCCGCCGCGGCGACGAAGTACGCGATGCCGCCGCCGAGGCAGAAGCCGATGATGCCCGCCCTGGCGCCGGTGACCTCAGGTACATGGCGGAGATGCTCGAGTGCGTCGCCCGCATCGAGTGCCGCCCGCGGCACATCCAGCTGCTGCATCGAGGCGAAGGCCCGGGGCAGCGCGTTGTCGGAGCGCTCATCGATCACCGACTCACCGTCCACTCTCGAGTAGAGGTCGGGCGCGAGCGCAACGTATCCGAGGTCACTGAGACGCGCGCACACGTCCTTGATGTAGTCGGTCACGCCGAAGATCTCCTGCACCACCACCATGCCGGCGCCCTTTCCCGCCGCGGGGACGGTGAGATATCCGGTGAAGTCGTGGCCGTCGCCGGCGCGGATGTGTTCCTCCCGCGAATTCGCCATCGCAGGAGCATACATGGACGCTTCAGCCCATCCCGGCGCCGGCGGATCATGCTCACATCCCACGCTGACTGGTACCTTGTGTGATACTGCTGCTATCACATGAGATTTGGAACATGAGGAGGAGGTACGAGAATTGAGACGTTCGAGCGTTTCGTTGCTTCCGCTGATCTGGATCGTGATCGGCGTCGTCGTGGCGGCGACGCATCACTTCTTTGACCACGTCGGCACCATCGGGGCGATTCTCTCGGCCATCCTGGCCGTGATCCTCTGGCCACTGATCCTGCTGGGCGTCAAGATCGCCATCGCCATCTGACGCTGCCAATCCGCGTCTGGTCTCGACCGGATGCGAGAGTCCTCGTGTGCATGAGGGTGAGCCGGCAGCGATCGTGCGTCGCGCCGGGGCGGATGACTCCGCGGCACTCGCGCGGCTGCGCTGGCTGTGGCGGACGACCGAGCGCGGCGAGCACGGTCTGTCGGAGGCGGATTTTGACACCGCATTCGCACGCTGGTGGGCGGAGCGCCGGTCCCGGCATGTCGGGTTCATTGCGGAGCGTGGCGACGACGCGGTTGGGATGGCGTGGCTCGCAGTCTTTGAGCGGGTCCCCCAGCCGAGTCGCCTCGAGCGCCTGGCCGGGAACATGCAGAGCGTGTTCGTGCTCGACGAGTTCCGCAATCACGGCATCGGGAGGGCGCTCGTCGAAGCCGTGATCGCCGAGGCGCGGTCGCGCGGCCTCGGGTACCTCATCGTGCATCCGAGTCAGCGCGCCTATCCGCTCTACGAGCGACTCGGATTCGCCCCGACCAACAAGTTGCTTCACCTCGATCTCGACACACTGGCCGCGACCGCGCCGAGCGAGTGAAACCCGTTGAGCAGCTACGGGTCGTTACGTGGCCTGCGACGCGTCGACGATGTGCTTCTCGAACCAGTGGTGCGCGTAGGGCTCGTCGCTGAAGGCCGGAACTTCGGCGTACCCGGCCGAGCGGTAGAGGCCGACGGCCTCGACGAGCGTCCTGTTCGTCTCGAGCCGCAGGGTACTGACACCGGACGTCGCGGCACACTGCTCGAGCTCGGTGAGGATGCGGCGGCCGACGCCGAGCCCGCGTGCTGACTCGGCTACCCACATGCGCTTCACGTCCGCCGCCTGCCCGTTGGTGAACTTGAGCGCCCCACACCCGATGGGCTTGCCACGCAAACGGGCGAGCACGAGCAGGCCCGCGGGCGGGCGAAGCTCATCGTCGTCCGCGCTGATGCTCAGTGACGGATCGAAGCCCGTATCGAACCGCCGGTTGAGTTCCGTGAAATACGCGCGAAGGCATTGCTGTGCCCGGGGATGCGAGGGATCGATCGGTGCGATGGCGACCGTCGCGGCGCTGATGAGCCGCTCAACCTCGCCCATCGCGGTGCAGAGGCGCTCACGTTGCTCCGGAAGCAGCGCAGCCAGCAGCGACTCGGCGAGCGCGTCGCTGCGCTCGTCGAGCACAGAACGCTCGGTCAACCCTTGCGGCGTCAACCGGGCCGTACGAACGCGCCGGTCGGAGTCGTTCGAGCCGAGGGTGACGAGCCCGGTCGCCACGAGGGCTCCGAGCAACCGGCTCAGGTAGCCGGAGTCGAGACCGAGCCGGTCCCGGAGCGAACGCACATCGCACCCCTCGGCGCCGATCTCCCACAGGACCCGTGCCTCACCGAGCGAATGGGCTCGGGCGAGGTATCGCTCATTGAGCGCCCCCACGTGCTGGGTGACCACGCGGTTGAACCGGCGCACCTGCGCAACCATTGCCGAGTCCATTCTCTGACTCTAGTCAGAGAATTTCGCGGAAGCAAGGCGTCGCTCACGTGAGCGTCCGGGATCCGCCTCCATAATGAGGATGAAGTCGCGTGCCCCGGAGGTATGAGTCGATGGCGCTCGAAGCCGCTGAGAAGGCCGTCAGCACAGATGACGGCGTTGAGGAGGCCGTGTCCTTCGCCACCGATCCGGCACGCTACGTGCACTGGCGGCTCAGCATCGACGGCGCTGTGGCGACGCTTGCGATGGATGTCGACGAGCAGCGCGGACTGCGCCCGGGCTACGTGATGAAATTGAACTCGTACGACCTGGGGGTCGACATCGAATTGCACGATGCCGTGCAGCGCCTGCGCTTCGAGCACCCGGAGGTCGGTTGCGTGGTCATCACCTCCGCGAAGGACCGCTGCTTCTCGGCGGGAGCGAATATCGGAATGCTCGCGCAGGCAACGCACCCATGGAAGGTCAACTTCTGCAAGTTCACCAACGAGACGCGCCTGGAGATGGAGGATGCGAGCGCCAACTCCGCGCAGGTGTATCTGGCGGCGGTGAACGGCGCGGCGGCGGGGGGTGGCTACGAGCTCGCACTCGCGTGCGAGGAGATTCTTCTCATCGACGACGGCTCCTCGGCGGTCTCGCTGCCGGAACTCCCACTGCTCGCGGTGCTTCCGGCAACGGGCGGCCTCACCCGGCTCGGCGACAAGCGGCACGTCCGCCGTGACCTTGCCGATGTCTTCGTGACCAAGAGCGAGGGCGTCAAGGCGCCGACAGCGGTCAGGTGGGGGCTCGTCGATGCGGCGATTCCGCGTGGCCAGTTCGATGAATCGGTGCGTGCTCGCGCGGCCGAGATTGCGGCGCCGTCGCCGCGCGCGAAGCCGGGACCCGGGATTGTCCTCGAACCCCTTGTGACGTCCGCTGATCACGATGGCATCGAGTACGAGCACGTCGCCGCGGTGTTCGACCGGACCTCGGGCGCGGTCACCATCACCGTCAGCGGACCGGCGCAGCCGCCGCCACAAGACGCGGGTGAGGCGCGTGCGCTCGGAAGCCGCTACTGGCCCCTGGCCATGGCTCGCGAGCTCGATGACCTGATCCTTCGCCTTCGGACCAACGAGCTCTCCCTTGGGACCTGGGTCATCAAGACGGTGGGAGACATGGCGCGGGTCCTCGAGCACGACCGGTTCCTCCTCGAGCATCGCGACTCGGACTGGTTCGTCAACGAGGTGGTACTCCAGCTGAAGCGCGTGTTCAAGCGTCTCGACGTGACCAGTCGCAGCCTCATCGCCTCGATCGAACCAGGCGGGTGTTTTGGCGGACTTCTGCTGGAACTCGTGCTCGCGTGCGATGAACAGTTCATGCTCGACGGCGCTACGGAGGACGGGCAGGAGCCCGCGGTCGTCGTGATCACAGCGTCGAACACCGGTGTCTACCCGATGGGCAACGACCTCTCACGCCTGGAGTCCCGATTCCTCGGAAGCCCCGCGGCGCTCGAGGCCGCGATGGGGGCGGCGATGGTCACATTGGACGCCGCAGCGGCGTCCGGGCTCGGGCTCGTGACCTTTGCGCCCGACGCCATCGACTGGGAGGACGAGCTGCGCATCGCCCTGGAACAGCGCGCCGCGTTCAGCCCAGATGCGCTCACCGCGATGGAGGCCAACCTTCGGTTCGCCGGTCCGGAAACCATGGAGACGAAGATCTTCGGGAGGCTCACCGCATGGCAGAACTGGGTGTTCAGCCGACCCAACGCGATCGGCCCGGCCGGCGCGTTGCGGCGCTACGGCAGCGGTCAGCGCGCTGCGTTGGACAGGGAGCGGGTCTGACATGAGCCTCAGCGCCGATTACACGGATCGCATCCCCAACAACGTCGATCTGCGCGGGGACCGCCGCCTGCAACGAGCGCTCGAGGCCTGGCAGCCCCGCTTCATGCAGTGGTGGAGGGACCTCGGCCCGGATCTCATCGCGCGTGACGTGTACCTCCGCACCGCCATCAGCGCCGACCGCGACGGCTGGGCGCATTTCGGCCACATCCCGCTCGAGGAGTATCGGTGGGGCATCTTCCTGGCCGACCGTGAACCCGACCGTCGCATCGCGTTTGGTGAGCACATGGGAACGCCGGCGTGGCAGCAGGTGCCCGGCGAATATCGCGCCGAGCTGCAGCGCCTGCTCGTCGTCCAGGGCGACACGGAACCTGCGTCGGTGGAGCAGCAACGGCTTCTCGGATTCACGGCGCCGAGCCTCTACGACCTGCGCAATCTCTTCCAGGTCAATGTCGAAGAGGGCCGTCATCTCTGGGCGATGGTCTACCTGCTTCACGCGTTCTTCGGTCGCGAGGGGCGCGAGCAGGCCGAGGAGTTGCTCATGCGGCATTCGGGGAGCGTCGACGCGCCGCGCATCCTCGGCGCATTCAACGAACCGACCAGGGACTGGCTCGCCTTCTTCATGTTCACGTACTTCACCGACCGCGATGGGAAATTCCAGCTCGGTACCCTCGCTGAGAGCGGCTTCGATCCGCTCTCGCGCACCTGCCGCTTCATGCTCCGCGAGGAAGCGCATCACATGATGGTCGGCACGACCGGCATCGACCGCGTGGTCCGGCGCACGGCCGAGCTCATACGTGAGCACGACACCGACGACATCGGGCGATACGGCGGCGTCCCGCTCGACATCCTGCAGCGGTATCTGAACTTTCACTACAGCGTCTCCCTCGACTTGTTTGGTGGCGAGCGTTCAACCAACGTGGCCAATTACTTCACCGCCGGGCTCAAGGGGCGCTGGCAGGAGGAGCGGCGCGGCGATGACCATCTGCTCACGGATCTCACCGCGGCCGTCGACGTCGTCGTCGAAGGACGCATCGAGCGCGCGAATATCCCCGCCCTGGTGGCGCTGAACCAGGATCTTCGGTCGGAGTACTTCACCGACTGCGACCACGGCGTGCGGCGCTGGAATCGCATCCTCGAAGAGGCGGGGGTCGGCAGAGCATTGGCGCTGCCGCATCACGGGTTCAATCGCCGTGTGGGTGCCTTTGCCGGCCACTGGGTGACGCCGGAGGGAGCGCTCATCGACGCGCCGACCTGGCAGAGCCGGCAGGCGGAATGGCTACCGACCGCGGCGGACTTCGATCACGTCCAGTCGCTGATGAAGCCTGTCTTCGAGCCCGGGAAGATGGCCGCGTGGATCGCCCCGCCCTCGACCGGCATCAACGGACAGCCGGTCGACTACGAGTACGTCCACCTGACCTGATCCGCTCAGCCCGAGTCGGTGAGCACCCGCGTCGCCTCGCGGCGGAGATCGGCTCGGAGCACCTTGCCGGTCGCGGTCTTCGGCAGGGTCTCGACCACGACGAGCCGGCGGGGACGTTTATAGCCCGCGAGCTCGGTGCGGCACCTCGCCAGCACGTCCTCCACGTCGAAGCGCATGCCAGGTCGTGGCACGGCGAACGCCACGGTGCGAACGAGACCGTCCTCGGCGACGGCTCCGACCACCGCCGCCTCGGCGACGGACTCGTGACCGAGCAGCACGCTCTCCACCTCGGCCGGCGACACCCACTCGCCGCCGACCTTCAGCATGTCGTCGCGACGCCCGAGATGGCGATAGATGCCATCTGCATCGACCGAGTACAGGTCCCCGGTGGCGACCCAATCCCCGACGAACGTCCTCCTCGTCTCCTCACCGCGACACCAGTATCCCGTCGCCGCCGACTCGCCCGAGACCCACAGCTGTCCAGGCGTGCCGGGAGGGACGCCCACGCCATCGTCGTCGAGAAGCCGCAGGGCGTAGCCGCCGACAGGGCTTCCTGACGCACCCGGTACGGCATGTCCATCGCGGTTCGAGATGAAGATGTGAGTCATCTCGGTCGATCCGATCCCATCCAGAATCGCGACACCGAAACGTTCGCGAAAGCGATGGAAGAGTTCCGCCGGAAGCGCCTCACCCGCGGAGATGGCCTGGCGGAGTGAAGCGAAGGTGTCGTCGGGGATATCGGCGGCGACCAGCGCCGCGTAGAACGTCGGTACAGCGAAGAATCGTGTCGGATGGTGCCGCTCCATCAGCGCCGCCACCAGCGCCGGCGTCGGAGGACGGGTCGGCTCCAGCACGGCCGCGGCGCCGGCGGCGAGTGGGAAGGTGAGCGAGTTGCCGAAGCCGTACGCATGAAACATCGGAGCGACCGAGAGATGCCGGTCGCTCGGCTGCACGTCGAGTACCTCGCGGGCATAGCCGTCGCACGTCGTGCGGATGTCGGCATGGCGGTGCATCGCCAGCTTCGGTCGCCCCGTCGTCCCTGAGGTGCATAGCCAGAAACAGGGGGATTCCGCCAAGGTCGCATCGGCTGCCCCGTCCCCGCCGGCAGCCACGATGTCAGACCAGAGCGGTCCGCCCTCGCCGGGCCCGACGCGGACCACCGCGGTCAGGTCCGGTGCACCCTCGGTCAATGCTGTGATAAGAGCTGACGCATCGCCTGCGACGATCGCCCAGCGAGCGCGAGCGTCGCGCGCGATGCCGACCAGATCGCGAGGTGGAAGAAGCGGATTCACAGGGAGCGCGACGGCCCCGATTCGCATCGCCGCGAGGATCGCCACGGCGAGCTCGGGTCCATCACGAAGGATCAGCATCACCCGCTCTTCGGGCCGGACGCCAAGCCTGCGGAGGCCGCCGGCCGCAGTGGTCATCGAATCGAGCAGGCCCTGATAGCTGAGAGTCGCATCGCCACTGAGCAGCGCCGTGCGGGCGCCGTGTCCAGCCTCCACCTGGCGATCGACGAGCCACTCGCTGCAGTTGAAGAGATCAGCCATTGCCGCCCTCGACGTCCTGCCACAGAGCCTGGAGCTCGCTGATGAAGCGGTCGGGTTCTACGCGATGCGGGTCGTGTGTTGTGGTGTCGACCCAGGTGACCCGAGCTCCCGGCAGCGCCTCATGGATCGCCTCGGCGTGGACCGGTGGCGAGAGGTCGTCCCCGCGCCCGTGCAACACGAAGACGGGACAGCGCACCGCGGCGAGCTCATCGACGACGCTCCAGCGCTCCCATCCCGGTGATGTCCACAGCGCATGCCAGCGATGCGCAACGTCGGCCCAGTCCTCGCCATGGGCGCGCTGCAGGCTGCGCTGCATCGGCTCAGGCCACTCGTGTGGTGGACCCATGCGGCGGAGTGTAGCCACGGTCAGGTCGTCACCGCGAACGTGGACCGCCACCACCCCGACACTCAGCACCAGCTCCGGGGCGCGGGCGGCGAGGAGCAGCGCAACCGTGCCGCCATCACTGTGCCCGATCAGGTGGGCGGGGGCAGCCCCACGCTCTGCGAGCATCCCGCGAAGGTCCTCCACGTCCTCGTCGAACATGGTCGGGGTGAGGCGGCGTCCGTGCGCCGAGCGGCCGAACCCCCGGCGGTCGTAGGCGATGGCCCGTCGACCGCCGGCGGCCGCCGGGACGAACGCGTCCCACGCGCGGGTCGAGCCGACGCCGTGATGGAGCCACACGGTCGCCGGTTCCCGGCCCGGGTGGTCCTCGACGTACATGGCGTGCGACGCCAGTCTACGGTCGCCGGACTACCAGACTGCGACGCCCATGCCGCCAAAGGTGGCGATGGCCGCGCTGAACGTGGCCGTTGAGATCGTGCGCCGGAGCCCGACCCCGACGTCGATGATCGTGACCGTGCCGGCCAGCGAGTTGAATCCGATCACCGTGACGGTGTGCTCCTGGGTCGTGTAGGGCACCGCCCGCCCATCCCAGGCGTTCCAGGTGCTGGTGTGCGTGTAGGCGAAGGTGGAGTTGGTCCACACGATCACCGGGTGTCCGAGCTGGATCTGGTACTCGATCGCGGACACCGTCCACCCGGTGTGGGCGTCGACACTCGCGCCGGCACGCACGGCGACGGCAGCAATCGGCGGGTAGTACACGCCGTACCCCGTGAAGCGGGTCTCTGATCCGTCGACGTTGCCGACGAATGCGGCGTACGGATCGCCCCATGAAACCGGCCTGCCTCGGGAAACACGGGCGGCCTGGGGCTGCTTGGGAAGCGCATCGAAGACCCAGAGCTGAGTGAGCGCGAACCCCTTGGTCTGCAACGCCACGGCGAGTGCGGCTGATTCGCAGTCGAGCGGCATGCTCTGGTGGATGGCCGGGGCGTTGAGATAGGCGGCCGTGGAGATGTGGCAGACATTTTGGTGCCCGGGTCCGGGAATCGCCGGCGACGAGCAGGTCAGCGATTGCAGCGCTGCCTCGGCGACAAGCGCGCCGCCGGCCAGGGTGATGAGGCTGATGCCCAGGCTCGCCAAGCCCGTTGCCATCGCAACCTTGCCTGCCCTCACGCCTCTTCGCCTCACTGGGGCCACCGGGTGCCCGATGAGGTGACCCTACGAGGGCGTCTCGAACGGTGCCTGGTGGCCGGCGATCCGTGAGCTGCCCGATACAGAAGCGTCACGGAGCCGTGCCCTCACGGCTCGGTGCCGGATTGGCTACTGGAGGGTCGGGGCCGGGGCAGCCGGTGGCGCGTCGCCGACCAGGATGGTCTGGATGGCGCGCTCGCTCTCGACCATGGCGAGGACGATGACCTCGTCTCCGGCGAAAAGCAGCGTCTCCGGGTCTGGGATGATCATGTGCTCCCTGCGGACGATGGCGACGATGGCCGACTCCCTGGGGAGACCGAGCTCGGAAATGGGCTGACCGCAAGCCGGCGAATTCTCTGCGAGGGTGACTTCGAGCAGGTGCGCAGACGCACCTTCGAAGCTCATCAGGTGCACCAGGGACCCGATCGACACGGCCTCCTCGACAAGCGCGGTATACAGCTGCGGCGTCGACACCGGAACGTCCACCCCCCAGCTCTCGGTGAACAGCCACTGGTTGCTGGCGTTGTTCACTCGCGCGATCACGCGGGGCACGGCGAACTCCTGCTTCGAGAGCAGCGAGATGACGAGGTTGTCCTCGTCGTCGCCGGTGGCGGCCACCATGACGTCAACCTCGGCCATGCCGGCAGCCTGCAGCGACGACACCTCGCAGGCGTCCGCGACCATCCAGCGCACGTCGACGTGGGGCTGGAAGCGCGCGACCTGTTCGGGGTCCACCTCGAGGATGAACACGTCGTGGCCGTGCACCTTCAGGTCGGAGGCGACCGCCATGCCAACGCTCCCTCCGCCCGCGACGGCGACCTTCACGGCTGGACCCTGGCGGCAACGGCGACCGCGAGCGGCTCCTCGGGCGCGAGGAGCCTGACCAGCTCGTGCAGATCGTCCTTCATCACCACGAAATGCAGCAGGTCGCCATCCTGTCCGACCAGGCTGCTGGCATCGAGCCGGGGCACGCCCGCACGCGTGACCGCGACCAGGCGCACCTTGCCACTTATCTCCAAGGTCGACAGTTTCTGGCCCGCAAGGTGCTCGGGAAGCACCCGGTCCATGAGCAGCAGCGAGCCGGTTGCGTCACGCCAGTGGGGTGTCAGTTCCTCCGGCAGCAACCAACTGCGCACCTGATCCACCGTCCACGTGACGGTTGCGACGGTGGGAATCCCGAGGCGCTGATACACCTGAGCACGCTGCGGGTCATAGATGCGCGCCACCACGCGCTCCACACCGAAGGTCTCACGCGCAATCCGGGCCGCAAGGATGTTGGAGTTATCGCCCGAGGTGACCGCGGCGAAAGCGTCCGCGTTCCCAATCTTCGCGTCGTTGAGCGCGTTCCTGTCGAACCCCGATCCCTCGACGGCGAGTCCTTTGAAATCCACCGGCAACCGGCGGAAAGCTTTGCGATTGCGATCGATGACGGCGACCGAGTAGTCCTCGGCCTCGAGGGCACGAGCGAGGCCTGAGCCGACCCTCCCGCAGCCGACGATGACGATGTGCACGGCTCCATTCAAGCAGGTCGTTCGCGCCCCTGGCGAGAATCGCTGTCATCTCGGCCATGGGGCATACTGCGGCCGTGGAACTGCCTCAGGGCCTGCCCACGGCGCCCTCCCGCCCACTCGGACCCGAGAGCCCCGGACCGTCGGGTGCTGGGACGTACCCTGAGTCCTGGGCCTACCGCCTGAAGAACCGGATCCTCGGTCCCCCGATGGTTTCCGAGCAGCTGACCCAGGAGCGGTTGTCGACTCCGGTCGCAATCGGCGTGCTCGCGCCGGACATGATCTCATCGTCCGCCTACGGCACCGAAGAAATGCTCGTCGTCATGGTGCCGATCATCGGTCTCGCCGCGTTCTCGATGGTCATCCCGATCACCCTTGCAATCCTCGCGGTGATGGTGTTCGTGATGATCTCGTACAGCCAGGTCATCGGCGTCTACACCAAGAGCGGCGGCTCGTACGTCGTGGCGCGCGACAACTTCGGCCCCAACGTCGCGCAAGTAGCGGCGGTGGCATTGCTCATCGACTACACGGTCACGGTCGCCGTGCAGACGTCGGCGGGGACCGCGGCACTGTCCTCGGCATTTCCTGCGCTGGCGCCGGCGCCGTACACCATCGGAATCACCGTCCTGGTCACGCTGATCATGCTGTTCGGGAATCTGCGCGGCATTCGAGAAGCCGGCTCCATCTTTGCCATCCCGACGTACTTCTATGTGGTGTCGCTGTCGCTCGTGGTGATCACCGGGTTGGTCAAAGGTGCACTCGGTGGGCTGCACGCGCATGCACTTCCGAGCGCCGCGGCGCTCGGTTATCCAATCGGCAATCAGCGCGGATTCCTCATGGGGCTTGGGATCTTTTACTGCCTGCGCGCCTTTGCGAACGGCGGATCCTCTCTCACCGGAATGGAGGCAGTCTCCAACGGCATCTCCAGCTTCCGCAAACCCGAAGCGCGAAACGGACGCATCGCGCTCCTCATCATGTGTGGCATCCTCGGATTCCTTGTCCTGGGGACGTCGTTGCTCGCGCACTGGACCCACGCGGTTCCATATGCAAGCGGGAGCCCGACTGTGGTCTCACAGGAGGTGCGCGCCGTCCTCGGCAACACGTGGGTGGGCACCGTGCTCTTCTTTCTCGTGCAGGCAGCGACGGTCATGATCCTCTTCACCGGGGGCAACACCAGCTTCAACGGGTTTCCTTATCTGGCGAGCTTTGTCGCCGGCGATTCATTCCTGCCGCGCCAGCTGACCAGGCGCGGCCACAGGCTTGCATTCTCGAACGGCATCTTCGTGCTCGCCGCGGTGGCGATCCTCCTGATCATCGCGTTCAGGGCGAACCTCAACTCGCTGGTCGGTCTTTACGCGATCGGCGTATTCACAGGATTCTCATTTGCCGGGTTCGGCATGCTCAAACATCATCTGACCCATCGCGCAAAGCGATGGCGAATCGGCGCGGTGGTCAACGGGTTTGCGGGATCGCTCTCGGTCGCGGTCGTGGGCATTCTCCTGGTCACCAAGTTTTTCGAGGGCGCCTGGATCGTGGCGGTGATCGGACCACCCCTGTACTACGGACTGATCCGCTTGCATCGGCAGTACGTGCTGGAGGAGAAGCAACTCGAAACGGGTGCCGCGGCCGCCGCCGAAGCCCCGGTCCTGCAACGCCATGTCGTCCTCGTGCTGATCGGTCAGCTCGACATGGCGGCCGCTCGCGCGGTGCAGTACGCGCGCACGCTGCGGCCGGATGAGTTGCGCGCTGTTCACTTCAACATCGACGCCGTCGCGACAGAGGCGCTGAAGGACGAGTGGAGCAGGCTCGGTCTCGCGCACCTCCCTCTGGACATCGTTGAGTGCCGCGACCGCCGCCTCGAGCGGGCCGCCTTGGAGTACGTGGCCGACCTCGTCGCCGATGGCAAAACGGAGTGCACTGTGCTGCTTCCTCGTCGTGCATTCAACTCGCGGCTTGCACGCGTGCTCCACGATCGCAGTGCCGACCGCATCGCGGACGCCGTCGGCACGGTAGCGCACGTCGCGGCAACGATCGTTCCGTTCAACCTCGAATCTGCGCAGCGCCGCAGGCTGCGGCCGTCCACGCATCGCCCCGACGCCGTTCGCCGGAAGGTGCGCACAGCCGGCGTGGACCGAGCGCTCGCACGCCGTGCCACCGGGACGGTCCCCATCGGCGAGGTTGCCTGGCGGACCCGCGTGCGGGTCGCCGGACGGATCCGGTCACTGCGGGTCCAGACCGCAAAGGGAACTGCCAACCTCGAATGCGAGATCACGGACGACACCGGCGTGCTGCTCCTGGTGTTCCAGGGACGGCCGAAGATCCCCGGCATCGAGCCGGGAGCTCGTCTGATCGTCGAGGGGATGGTGGGATCATGGCAACGCCGGCTTGCCATCCTCAATCCCGACTACGAACTGGTCAGCGAGTAGATTCCACCTCTACAGGCTTCCGCCGGGCACGGTGAGCAGCCACGGCAGCGCCTCTGCCATCGGCCGGATGAGCGTCTCGAAGTGGGCTCGATCGAGATGACCCGCGGCGTGCAGCGCAAGAGCAGCGCCGAGCGCCGCAGCCTCGGCGTGGTGACCCTTCTCGCCGTGTTCGATCTTCCAGGACACCAGGGAGGTGCGGCCTTCGGTGAGATCGAGGATCTGAGCCTGGAGCGTCTCCCAGTCGGTGGTGCGGTGAGCGGCCTCGATTGCCTCCAGTGCCGCCGCCTCCGCGGCGCGGTATCTGTCGTGGTGGGGGAGCCCGTACAGCTCCCATCCGTGCGCGACCCGCTCGATTGCGGAGGGCGAGACCGTGCGCAGGTCGTCCAGGAGCCGCGCAGTTCCCCGATCGTCTGGTGCGTAGCCGTAACCGTCGCTGTCCATGCGTCGACTCTGACATGACCGGGGGAGGTCGGCCCGCTGAACGCCGGCGCTCCGGGGACGCGGAGGCTGGCCGGCACCCCTGTGGCACTCTACCGAGCGATGGCGCTCTCCAGCAGACCCCTCGAGGACACCGTTGCTCTCATCACCGGCGCGTCGAGTGGGATCGGCGCGGCGACCGCCGTGTCGCTCGCGGGTCTGGGCGCCAAGGTCGCACTGGTGGCCCGCCGCACCGATCGACTCAATGAGGTTGCAGCGCGGCTTCGAGCGGACGGTGCGACGGCGCTCGTGATCACCGCCGACGTCACCATGCAGAGCGAGGCAGACAAGGCGGTGGCGGAGGCGGTGAGCGAGCTTGGTCGCCTCGACGTGCTGGTGAACAATGCCGGCGTGATGCTGCTTGGACCGGTCATCGACGCGCCGGTCGAGGAGTGGGAGCGCATGGTGCAGATCAACCTGCTGGGGTTGCTGTACTGCACTCACGCGGCGCTCCCATACCTTCTTCGAGCGGCGGAGGACAGTGCCCGACGGGTCGCCGACCTGGTCAACATCAGCTCGGTTGCCGGGCGCGAGACACGCAACGGCAGCGGTGTCTACAACGCCACCAAGCACGGCGTCGGCGCGTTCAGCGACGCCCTCCGCAAGGAGATCACCACTCGCCACGTGCGCGTGTCGCTCATCGAGCCGGGAGCAGTGGACACCGAGCTCGCGTCGCACAACCGACCGGAGATCCTCGCCGGTTTACGCCAGCGTTTTGCCATCGAGCGCCTCCGGGCGGAGGACATCGCCGACGCGATCGCATACGTCGTCAGCCGGCCACGCCACGTCGCAATCAACGAAGTCCTGGTTCGCCCGACGGAGCAGGAGTAGGCCTCCCGAGATCGACGTCGATGGCGGCGACAAGCAAAAGTCACCCGTTGGGGTGATTTTTCGTTCGAGGAGTTGACAAACCCTTACCGGTTAAAGAACCATCCGGACGCTGCCTCAAGGAGGTCTGGTGGCGGCGCTCGTCGCTCCCGGAGCGGGTGGCGTCGCATATGGTGGGTTCGGTTTGGAGGGCAATGGTCTGATGCACTTGCAAGATGGAATCAGGGGCCGGGGCCCCCGGGATGTGGCGAGGATGAGCAAGCTCGCCCTCGTCGGCGCCGGCGCGCTTGTCGCGGCGGCCTGCGGAGGCAGCTCGACCCCGTCTGGTGGGACCACGGTCTCCAACCCGGGCGTCCCGTCGAGCATCTCCGTCACCGCCTTCACCACCGATATCGCGTCGACGATGGCGTCCCTCAAGCCGCTGACCGCGTACGCGACCAAGGGCGTCAACACCCTGCTGATCGGGGTCATCCTCCCCGACACGACGTCGTCGACACGGTGGGTCAACTTCGACCAGCCGTACCTGACCGCCGCCCTCGCGGACGCCGGGTTCAACCAGAACCAGTTCCGCATCGACAACGCCCAGGGCAGCGATGCGACCGAGCTTGACGACGCGACTGCGGACATCAGCCTGGGCGCCAAGGTCCTGATCATGTGCCCGCTCGACGGTCCAACCGGAGTGGCAATCGCTCAGCTTGCCGCGTCCAAGGGCGTCACCCTGATCAGCTACGACCGGGCCACCTTCCAGGGCTCGAAGACGTACTACGTCAGCTTCAACAACGAGGCTGTCGGTGAGGCGATCGGCAACGGCTTCGTGTCCTGCGTCACTGCGTGGAACGTCAAGAACCCACAGGTCTTCGTGCTCAACGGCGGCGAGGACACCGACCCCAACGCGATCTCATTCGCCACGGGCTACAACAAGGTCGTCTGGGGCCAGGCCGCCAAGACCGTTACGGCAGGAGCCACCAACAGCCAGGGGATGAAGCTGGTCGGCGAGAACTTTGCGCCGGGCTGGTCCAACACCCAGGGTGGGACGATCTTCCAGCAGGAGTTCACCGGGCACCCTTCGATCAACGCAACCATCGAAGCCAATGACGGCCTCGGCAACGCGGTGATCAACGACCTCAAGCACGCCGGTGTGCCTGCGAAGACGATCCCGGTGACCGGGCAGGACGCGACCGCCCAGGGCATGGCATGGATCCTCGAGGGCTACCAGTGCGGTTCCGTGTACAAGCCGGTCTACAAGGAAGCCCAGGACGCGGTCGCGATGGCCGACATCCTGCTCTCCGGTAACACGGTTCCGAGCGCGCTCTTGAACGGCCAAACGGTGGATCCCGCCAACTCGAGCATCACCGAGCCTGCGTCGCTCCTCTCCGCGACATGGGTCGACGCAACCAACATGGAGCAGACAGTGGTCAAGGACGGCTTCGATCCGGCCTCGGCCATCTGCGCCATCGCCGGCGCGTCGCTCTGCACCTCGGCCGCAATCTCGTAATCGTCTGAATGCGGTGTCCTCGGGTGGACGCCGCATCGGTGAGCCGCCGGGTCGCCCTTGGGGGCGGCCCGGCTCGCTCCAAGTACCAGGAGGACGGCGTCGGCCCAAGGCGTTGGGTGACGCCGTCCAGGCGATGCGTGTGCCAGGGCGATGCGGGTCGTACTGTGCCTGATGTAGCGACTCATTGATCGAGGCGACTGAGATGAATCACGACCCCGGAGGAGCGGCGAGCGTGGGGGCATCGGTCCCGGCCGAGCCGTTGTTGAAGCTGCGGGGAATCGACAAGCACTTCGGACCGGTGCAGGCGCTGTACCAGG
>JBAPOS010000204.1:0-3976 GCA_049279755.1 Candidatus Dormiibacterota bacterium
GACGGGAAACTCCCGTCCGGCATCGACCCGGACGACCTCGCCACTACTCTGCTCGCCACGCTCCAAGGAGGACTTCTACTCGCCCAGGTGCAACGGAGTACCCGCCCGTTCGAGACTGCGGTCAATACCCTTCTCGCCCTTGCTATCGGTAGATGAGCCCAAGCCGGGTTCATTCACAGGATCGACGAAGTCGGCTTACAGCACTTCGACGAAGCACGTGCATTCGCACACCCCGGTATGACGGCGGCAGGACCGAGCTGCCCAACCTGTTTCGCTGTGCCTAGCCGCACCACCGTGCGGTGCACGAGCAGGGTTGGCGCATTCACATCGCTGACGGTCTTGCCGTCGTAGACCCGCCGCCCTTACCGTTTCTTCCTTCACGGCGTAGACCACTGCTCCCGCTGAATACCGGGCACCCGGGGTGAGCAGGATGATCACGCCCATGCGCTCTTCCGGCGGCGCCACCTATCGGATCGCGAGAGGCACATGAGTCCAGCGCGAAATCGTGTGACGCCGATGGGTGACATCACGGCTATCCCACTTCGCGGTGCCTGGACGGGCAATCGCGGCATCCTCCATTCCGGTCACGAGATCGTCCGCTTCCACGCGAGCGACCTTTGGATCACTTGCGCGCTCGAGTTTCGGGGACGCCGGCATGAGCAATGGCAGCCGCGTCACTACACGTTCCTGTACTTCCATGACGAGGCTGTCTCCTTCGCTGCCGGACATCGTCCGTGCGCGGAATGCCGGCGCGACAGCTATAACGCGTATCGCGCCGCCTGGGCTGAAAGTCTTGGAGTCGACGAGCCGTCAGCGAAACAGATGAACCGGCGGCTGCACGGCGAGCGGGTCGTCGCGGGGACGCATCGCCGGCGTCTTCACCAGATGTCCTGGACAGATCTGCCTGACGGAGCCTTCGTCCTGCTCGGTGCATCACCCGCTGTGGTCCTCGGCGATCGCCTCGTGGAGTGGACGCTCCATGGGTACGCGGGTGGATTGGCGCATCCGATGCGTGGGAAAGCCGACGTCATCACGCCGCCCTCGACAGTTGCCGTGTTACGCGCCGGCTATCCGGTGCAGATCGATGCGTCCGCGTATGGGTGAGCCGCGCCCCGGGTCCTACGCCGCGACGATCATCTCGCGGGTTCGCGCGATTCCCCGTGGGCTGGTCTGCACGTACGGCGATATCGATCCACGCGCGCCGCGAGCCGTTGGGCGCGTCCTCGCAATGATTTACGCGGATGTCCCGTGGCATCGGGTTATTCGGGCAGATGGCACCGCGGCGATGGGATCGCCGCAACTCGAGCGGCTTCGGGCCCGAGGGAGTGTCGCTGCGTGGTGATCGCATTGACTTCGCGGCGGCGCGAGCGAGTTGGGACGAGTACCGTGCTCTCAAACCGCGCGCACGCCGTGGCATCGGCGGGGCATAGCGGACGTTACCGGGGCACCGCTGGCGCCGATCCATCACCTGCGGAGGCGTTCGACGCATTTGCTCGGATGTAACTGTTGCGATGTGTTCCCGTTGAATGGGCGGAGGCAGAGATGAAACGCACAACCATCACAGGCACAGCGATCGCCGCTCTTGGCCTCGCTGCGTGTGGATCGACCGTTGCTCCGAGGGTAACCCCGACCCCCGCGCCGACGGTGACGTCAACCCCTGCGCCGACCGCAACCGCCGTGCCGACTCCATCACCCACTCCCGTGCCGCCGTCGCCGACCGACTGGTGGCAAGCCGAGGGGAATGCCAACGACTCCGTGGGCATGGATAACGGAACCCTCGTCGGAGTCACGTTCGGTCCGGGTGTGCACGGAAGCGACCAGGCGTTCAGTTTTGGCGGAGCGGCGGATCAAGTCGTGTTCAACACGGATGGCGGAAACCCTGGTACCGGTGACTTCACGTTCGCGTTTGCTATCAAGACGACTGCAGCAACCCAAGAACAGGCCGTATGGGAGAAGCGAGCACAGTGCGACTCCGACGGGACCAGCTTTTGGGGGTTCCGAATGCAGCCCGACGGGCAGGTCAACTTCGAGTCTCAGAATACGCTCGGCCAAGACTACGTGGACCTCGGTTCAACCGCGGTGGTCAACGACGGAGGATGGCACAGGGCGGCCGTCACCAGGCAAACAACAACGGCATCGCTGTATGTGGATGGTCAACTTCAAGCGACGAGCACCACTGCAACAACCGCTGACATCTCGAAAACAACACCGATGCGGGCCGGTGTGAGCACTTGTGATGGGGTCGACGGGACCAATGCGCTCGTGGGCGAACTCGACGAACTGATGATCTTCCAGGTTGCCCTCACCCAGTCGCAGATCCAGGGCCTCGGGAGCTGAACGTCACAGCAAAACGTGATGGCGGATGCCTTGCCCTACGGTCCGCACCTCAGCACGATTCGAGATACACGGCAGCCGGCCAGGCCAGTATTCCCGAATGTTCCTTGAGCCACAGCGTGGCGCAGTCGAATCCACTTTGGAGTGGACATCGTCCCTGAATGAGTGGGGTTAGTGGGTCAGTGGTGTCAAGCCGACCGTCAAAGCCAGACGGCACTGAGGTGTGTTGACCATCAAGTCCGAGCCAATTGGATCCACGACGGTGTAGGCACCAGAGGTCGGAATGCTCAGCGGAGTTCCGGCCAGCAAAGGATCGGACCAGCCTTGCCCGGTGATCTGACCTGCGACGGTCTGAACCGGCGTGCCGCAATCGTCTGACACCGCAACGGCATACCTCCCCGCCGTCAGGTACTGCGTGTTCCGCGTGTTGGTGAATTCGACCTGGCCATTGCGGACGGCTTGCCACGTCGCCACCGAGTCACAAGCAGTTAGTAAGACGAGCACGACAAGTCCCCCGGTATGTCGTTTCATGGATTCTCCCATTTGGGGTGCTCGCAGCATAATCGCACTCATGTCCATAGCCGAGATTCCAAGTGTTGGAGCCATGAGGGTCGATCTGTGACGGAGGGGCAACAGGCTTGTCGCCAACCCGGCCCTGGCTGCGCGGACTGCGCCCTTATCAGACTCCTACGCGATACACGGCACAGCTTCCCTTCGCAGAGTTCGATGCCGTCGACTCGGGCAATCCGACGTCTGGGGCCGCGGCTCTGCCGCCGTGTGAGGAATCCGCCGCGCAGGCCAGACATCCGTCAATCACCGTCGACGAGCGGTCGCGCCTATCGGGAATCGACGGGCTCGAGAGCCATCAGCCGGATCCTGCCCTTTGGCACCACATATGCGCGGCAGAGCTGTCCATCGACTATCGCGGGCCTTGAGCCTCTAGCGAGCGGGACGCGTTGACCACCGACGTAAAGCCAACCGCGGCGCCAACTTGCTGTGCCGATGAGAGTATCGACGCGGCCTCTGGCTATGACCTGAACAACAGGGCGCACCCCGAACCAGTAAATGGCCAGGAGGATGGCAAGCTCGGCGAACGCCATTACAGCGATTATCACCGGACGCTCGGTCACGGGGAAGCCGAGGTATGCGAAGAGCAGAACGATGGGGGTACCGGTCAGGGCACCGGCCATCAGAAACCGATAGTCGCGTCGAAGGGCGCCTGCCTGGCGCGCGCTCAGGTTGCCCGATCGGTTCGCCGCTAAGTCGTCCGGAGTCGCTCGCATTTCCCTGGACAGCGTATGACGCGGCCGGCGCATGCAGGAACGACTGTGACGGCATCGTCGCCAAGGCGACGCCACTGGATCAGGCCAGCGTCCGCCAATGTCGCCAGAGGCTACAGCTCAACCTGCCTCAGCGGAGAGGCAGTCGGTAGCGGAGGTCGGTGGGCGGATGAGTCTGGCGGGTTCCGTCGGGTTTCCAGCCCAGTCGTTCGTAGAAGGCTCTGGCGCCCTGATCGGTCTCGAGCACCGACAGGGTCGCTGTGTGCGCGCCGCCTTGGCGAAGGTGGCCCACCGACGCAGTGAGGAGTGATCGCCCGATCCCAGTTCTCTGTCGTGCTGGGTGCACGTAAAGGCGATGGATC
>JBAPOS010000205.1:0-2002 GCA_049279755.1 Candidatus Dormiibacterota bacterium
GCCGGTGGCGGAGCGGCGGGTTGGGTGTCGCCGACCGCCCGCGCGAACCCTTCGAGGATCACCGCCAGGCCGAACCCGCCGGCGTCGACCACGTTGGCGTCGCGGAGCACCTGGAGCTGATCGGTGGTGCGCTCGACGGCCGCGTGGGCCTCGGTCACCACACGATCGAGGACGACCCGGATGTCGTCGGTGGTGGCGGCGGTGGCGGCGGCGGCCGAGGCGGCGTCGCGAACGACGGTGAGGATGGTGCCCTCGGTCGGCTTCATCACCGCCCGATAGGCGACTGCTGACGCCTCGGTGATCGCCAGGGCCACACCGCTCGCGTCGAGATGGGTGCGCTGGGCCGCTCCCTGGGCGAACCCGCGCAGGATCTGCGAGAGGATGACGCCGCTGTTCCCTCGAGCGCCCATGAGCGAGCCATGCGCTGCGGCAGCGAGCACGGAGTCAGCGGCACTCAGCGTGGGGGCGTGGCGGGCCTCCTCCACCGCGGAGCGAAGCGTCAGGTACATGTTCGAGCCGGTATCTCCGTCAGGGACCGGGAACACGTTGAGGTCGTTGATCTCCTGCTGGTTGGCCTCGAGCCAGGAGAGGGCCGCGGTGAGGCCGGCGAGCACCTGCTCGCCACCGATCTCGCGAAGCGGTTCTCGGAGCAGCGACAGCTCCGGCGCCGGCTTAGTGGCGGACACCGTCACTCTCCGCGTGGATGCCCTGGACGTTCACGTTCACCGCCACCACCGGCAGCCCCAGGGTCTTCTCGACCGAATAGCTCACCGCGCTCATGAGGTTGTGGGCCACCTCGCTGATACGGGTCCCGTATTCGACGATGACGTAGAGCTCGATCACGAGCCCGTCGGGCGTGACCTGGATCTCGACGCCCCGGTGCACGTTCTCACGGTTCAGCCGTTCGGCGATGCCGTCGCGAAGACCGCGGGCTGCCATGCCGACGATGCCGTAGCATTCGTTGGCCGCATGGCCGACGATCGACGCCACCACCCGGGGCGAGACCTCGATCCTGCCCAGCGTGGCGGTGCGCGATAGTGCGTCGGACGCCCGGACCTTGCCTTTCACCTATCTCCGTAAGCCCGGTTGAGGGCCTGTGGTATCCTCGGCGACCGGCCACCGGTTCCTTCCGGAGGCCGCCGGGCGCCGCCGCCGTGGCTGCGGCCGAATTCTAGTACGCCAGAGCGGGCGCGTCTCAGATGCGCGTCCCGACCCACGAGAGACATGATGTCCCAGCGCTGCGATATCTGCGGGAAGGGCCCGATGACCGGGAACAACGTGAGCCACTCCAAGGTGCACACCAAGCGTCGCTTCCTCCCCAACCTCCACGTCACCCACCTCGCCGTCCAGGGAAAGGAAGTTCGAGCCAAGGTCTGCACGCGGTGCCTGCGCACCCAGGCAAAGCCGGCTCGAAGCTAGGGTTTTCCTCGTTCGCGATCAGGTAGGATTGCTCCGTTAGCAGCGTTTCAGGAGACTGACGTGGTCAGGGTGAGAGGGGTCGTACTCGGCGGCGTTTCCTTTGCGCTGCTTGCGGGCAGCTATAGCGGTGTTATGGCGCCGCTCCGGGCGGCTGCGGCCGGGCCCGCGGTCACCGGTGTGGCGCCATCCAGCGGACCCACGGCGGGCGGGACGTCGATCGTCATCACCGGGTCAGGATTCACAGGTGCCACCGATGTGCTGATCGGCACGAGTGATCTGATGCCCTGTCCGGCGACGCCGAGCTGCTTCACGTTCGTGAGCGATGCGGAGATCGACCTCATCACCCCGTCCGGCGCAGCGGGAACCTCCGATGTCCAGATTACCGCCGGGGGTGTTACGAGCTCGCCGAATCCACCGGCGGACTCCTACACGTTTCAGCAGCCCGCTCCAACTATCACATCGGTAAGCCCGGATTCCGGTCAGGAAAGCAGTGGGGCGCCGTCGGTGACGATCGGCGGCACGGATTTCTCAGGGTCTGGATTCACGACCTCGGGGGTGTCATTTGGGGGCAACCCCGCCACAC
>JBAPOS010000206.1:0-3305 GCA_049279755.1 Candidatus Dormiibacterota bacterium
CAGGGAATTGTCAGGGCCGCGTGCTGGATCGGACCCGACCTGAGGTTGAACGCGATGATCAATGACGCTGCGACGAGGATGATGTCGCCGGCCGCGAGCAGCAACTTTCGTTCTGAGGCGAGGATGCCTCGCCTGCCGGCCGCGACAGTGGCGCCCGGAACCTTCTGGGCGATCATCGAGGCTAGCCTACACGGTGATCATGCGAGTGCGCCCCTCGACGATCGCAATTGCTGCTGCCCTCTGCAGCGAGGCATCGTCGCGCTGTCCAGCGACGATTCGCGAGGCTATCCCACCGCCACGATGGTGTCGGCCTGGTTGCTGAAGACGACTGTTCCCAATCGGAGGACTGCTGGGTTGTCGTCGTCGACGTCCCTGTCCCGGCTGTCGATCAGCAGAAAGCGGACCGCATACCTCCGGGTCATCGTGCGCAGTGCGCTGGCGTCGGCATAGCGAAACACCGCGTTGTTCAACAGCTGGCGGGTGAGGAAGTCGGCACCCGCCGGCGTGTCGATTTCCGTGCTGATCTCGTAGCGAGAGGCGTCGGAGCCCTCGATGAAGATCTGACGATCAGAGAAGGCTGAATAGTAGTAGTAGCGTCCATCGGTCTCGGCCGCATCGAGCCAGTGGTTGCTCACCGCGACCACTGCATCGACCGACGAATGAGTCTGCAACCAGCGCAGTGCCGCCAGCAGATCCGGCGTCAAGCCGCGAACGCTCGGACCACCCTCGGCGTGTGCGACGGGAATGGCGCCCACGATAAGTCCAGCTGTAGGGGCGAGCTCGATCGGTGACGCAAGTGCGGATGCCGCCAGGATCGGGATGAGTCCGAGCCCCAACACCCCTGATGTGGCGCGCTTGCGCCACCTCGCGACCAGGAGCCAAAGAGCCACGAAAACGATGCCTCCGGCCAGCAACAGCGTGTATCGCGTGACCGCGGTCTGTGAAGGGTGCCGTGCTGGTGACGTCGCAATGACCAGCGTCGCAAGGGCGACGATCCAGCTGCCCAGCGCGACGATCGCCGCACGTCTCGATATCGGAAGAGCGCTGCCCGTGTCCAACCACGCAAGCCGGAGTCCGTCCGCCGCCACGATGCACCCGGCGACATACCCGGTGTCCTGAAAGTACAGCTCGCTGTAGCCGATCTGGTGGAAGACATTGGCGATGACCGTTCCTGCGCCGAGCATCGACAGGAACAGCGCGTAGCGACGTAGCCTCCTGCGATGCCGTCGCCTGAGCATGTACAACAGCCCCGCGAGCGGAATCAGCATGCCGGCGAGGCCCGCGGCATAGGCTGCGCCGAGCACCGGCGCGGCAACGACCCCAGGCAACGAACTGTGACTTGCATCGACGACGAGGAGTGTCCGGTCCAGAGACGCAAGTGGATTGAGCCCGGTGAAGGGTGCGCTACCGCGATAGATGATGAAAAACGTTGCCAGGAATATCGTGGTCGCCAGGCCGAGTGCCACCAGGACCTGCGCTGAGGGCCTGGAGCGGCTCGCGATCCAAACGAACGCGGCGTACGCTGCCGTGCCTGCGAGCAGCACCGGCAGGACCGTGGCCTTGGCGCCGGAGGCTCCAACCATCAGGAGCGCGATCAGCAGCCACGAGCCGAGATCCACGGGGTTGCGCCATGTCGACGCTCGCAGTCGTTCGGCTATCAGGTACAGCAACGCGATGAAGAAGATGAGCCCGAAGGGGAACGTCCAGCTCGACCAGAGATGACTGCTGAAGACGCTGAAGAATGGGGACGCCCCAGCGCTGTCCGTTGTCAGGTCAAGGGGCCCGAGCAGAAAGAACACCGCCATCGCTATCGCACCGGTCGCCGCGGTGCCGGCGAACGCGCGTCCGATCATCAGCAGTTGACACCCCACGACGACGATCATTGGCACGAAGTCGAGGCGCAGAGCGATGACCGGGATGGTGACGTGCGTCACCTGGCTGACCGCGGCCATGTGGAAGAAGAGAAACCACTCGTAGGGCAACGGAACTCCCGACAGCCCCGGATTCGTCGGCGGCCAGTGGTACAGGACCTCGGCGGTCTTGCTCATCTGGTACACGAAATCGGGGCTGTATGCGACTGACACCTGCGTTGAGGGCAGCGGCGTCTGCGGGATGAACATGAGGGCCAGGTAGATCAGACCCGCCGAGAGCGTCACAGCTGCCGCCCACATCAGTCGGCCGGACATCGGCGCTGCAGGAGTGGTGTTGGTGCGCCAGCCCCTGCGCCTCCAGATCACCAGCGCGCAGAGCCCAGCCGCAACGACGGGGTAAGCGAGGAAGAGTCCCCGAACGCCGGCCGAGGCTGTAGCCGTGAACGCGAGGATCTCGAGCGCGTATCCGAGTGGCATCCCGAGCCCGATCGACTCGAGGAATCCACCGGGGCGCCCGCGCAGGGCCCAGAGCAGGGCGACCCCTGGCAAGGCCACGTATGCGATCTCGAAACCGGCAAACCGGAGGATCTCGTCGAGCGTGACCCCGGCGACAAGCCAGAGCTCCAAGACAATCGCGACGACGAGCGTGACGGGTGCGAGTCCCCGGCGCAGCACCCGCGGAGTATCCCCCAACAGGGTGAGGTCGAAAGGCTCGGCCGCGACCAAGGAACGAGGCGGTACCGTGCGTGGGACCCCATGAGCCCAAGCAAAGCCGAACGCACCCCCGCCGTCTTCGTGAGCGTGGTCCTACCAGTCTTCAACGAGGAGCGGCATATCGAGGTCTGCCTGCGCTCTGTTCTCCTGCAGGACTACCCGTCGGACAGATTCGAGGTGATCGTTGCCGATGGAGGCTCGACTGACCGGACCCGAGGCATCGTCGGCGCGATCGCCGAGCGGGATCCACGCGTACGCCTCATCGACAACCCAGGTCGGATGCAGGCAGCGGGGTTGAATCGGGCCATACAGGCGAGCCGGGGGGACATCATCGCGCGTCAGGACGGCCACGCCGAATGGGGGCCCGATCACCTCCGGCTCTCGGTCGCGATCCTCCTTTCCAGCGGGGCGGACAACGTCGGCGGTCGTCAGGAGGCCATAGGCGACAGCGAGCCCGGCCGCGCGATCGCCCGCGCCATGAGCTCGCCGTTCGGGGTTGGCGGCGCCCGATTCCGCTACTCCGAACACGAGGAGGACATGCCAACCGTCTTTCTCGGCACCTTCCGCCGCAGCGCATTCGAACGCGTGGGCCTCTTCGATGAGGCATACCCGCCTCACGAGGATTACGAGCTCAACGAACGGATACGGTCGACGGGCGGCCGGATCGTCTTCAGCCCCGAAATCCGCACGCGCTACCACGTGCGCAGCGGGCTCCAGGCG
>JBAPOS010000207.1:0-10488 GCA_049279755.1 Candidatus Dormiibacterota bacterium
GGTTTCGAGGGTGCCGCGCTTGGTCGTCACCAGCCCGAGCACCACGTACTTGTCGTCGGGGACATAGCGCAGCGGCTCGAAGCCACCGGAGCGCGCGTCGTCGTACTCGAGAAAGAATCCATCGACGCCGAGCTCACCGAAGAGCGCCTCGGCGACGAAGTCATAGCCGCCCTCCGCCGCCCACGAGGAGCGAAAGTTGCCGCGGCACATGTGGGTCGTGATGCGCATGCTCGCGGGTTTGGCGGCGAGAACGCGGTTGATGTTCTTGATGTACAGCTCGTGCTGGTGTTCCCGGTCTCCGCCGAGCGACGCGATCAGCTCGCGCTGGCGTGGGTCATTGAGGTACGCGAGGCTGGTGTCATCGAGCTGGAGATACGTGCATCCCATCTCGCCCAGGCGGCGCACCTCCTCGGCATACGCGGCGATGAGGTCGTCCCAGAAGCCGGCCATGTCCGGGTACACGGATTCGTCGATCGCCGCCCGGCCGCCCCGGTAATGCACCATGCTCGGCGAGGGAATCGTGAGCTTCGGCGTGACGCCGTCGCCGCAATGATCCTTGAGGAACTGGAAGTGGTCGGCGAATATCGTTTCGCCGAGCCGGATGCGGTCGTTGATCCGCAGCGCGGCGGGTGCGAAATCCAGGGTGCCCGAGTCGTTGAAGAACTGCACATGCAACTTCTCTTCGGCCTGGGTGACGCCACCGAGCCGGTAGATGAAGTCCATGTGCCACGCGGCGCGGCGAAATTCCCCGTCAGTGGCGGATTGCAGTCCGGCATCGTGCTGCATGGCGATGACATCGAGAATCGCCTCGTCCTCGACCTCGTGGAGCGCAGTCTCCGTGATCTCACCCGCGGCGCGCTGCGCACGCGCCCGCATCAGCCGCGCCGGACGCAGAAGGCTGCCGACATGGTCGGCGCGAAAGGGTGGCTCTGTGCGTCTGTTCATCGCTGGTGCTCGTCGGCCGCTGATCAGCGCGGTAGCGTACCCGATGGCGCATTTCCACCGCGCGCACCAGCCGGCGGCGCCGGTGTGCCAGGTGGATTCCCTAGGCTTTCGCCGTCGATGTCCGAACTTCCGCCTGACCACGGTCCGATGAGCGACGAGTCCCGCAGAGCTGACGAGCGGCGCATCCGCAATCGCGCGCTCACCATCGGCGCGAGCGTCACGCCCTTCGGATTGTCCTTCGGTGCAGTGTCGGTTGAAGCACACCTGAGCCTCGTGCAGGTCTGCCTGCTGTCGCTGGTGCTGTTCTCCGGGGCATCGCAATTCGCGCTCGTCAGCATCATCGGCGCCGGTGGTACGTACTTCTCCGCAGTGGGAACGGCCCTGCTGCTCGGTGTGCGCAACGGCCTCTACGGGGCGCGCATCAGCGCGCTGCTCCGCCCGACCGGATGGCGCCGGTTTGTGATGGCGGAGGTCACGATCGATGAGAGCACGGCGATGGCGGTGAGCGAATCGCGATCGGGGCGCTCGGCGCGGGCGTTCTGGTCCACGGCGCTGAGCGTGTACGTTCTCTGGAATGTGTCGACGGTTGTCGGCGCCCTGGCGGGCAATGCGCTCGGCTCACCGGCGACGACCGGTCTCGATGTCGCGGGACCGGCTGCCTTCATCGCGCTGCTCGCCCCGCGTCTCACCACCGCGCGCATGCGTCTGGTCGCGCTTGGCTCCGGCGCGATCGCGCTCGTCACCGTCCCTGTCGTGCCCATCGGCGCCCCGATTCTCGTCGGCGGGCTGACCGCTGTCGCACTCCTCCTGGTGGTCGACCGGTGAAACTCTGGCTTGCCGTGCTCATCGCCTGCGCCGGCTGTGCTGCTCTGAAGCTCGCCGGCTTTGTGGTGCCATCGCGTCTTCTGGAGTCAAGCGTGGCCCGCCGGATTCTCGAGGCCCTGCCGGTCACCCTGCTGAGCGCGCTCATCGCGGTCTCCGTGTTCGCGACCGGCAATCACCTGACGCTCGACTCGCGTGCGGCCGGCCTCGCCGTCGCACTGATGCTCGTCGCGATCCGGGCACCGTTCCTCGTCGTCGTTGTAGCGGCGTGTGCGACCGCGGCAGCCGCGCACGCACTCTGATTAGCGAGCGGTCTGAACGGCGCTGGAGGTATTGCGGCGTGTTAGCTGCGTGCATGATTGATACGTGGATGCCGAGGGATGGCGAAACGCCATGCGCGAGTGGGCGTTACCCGACGCCATCCTGGAAGCCGCACCCGAGTCACCGTGGGGGTTTCCAGTTGAGCTGTTCAGATCGCGCGCTGAGCTCGCGGCGCCGGGAGTCCTGACGTTTGCAAATCGCCGCGCCCGGGACGCCTTGCCGGCCGGCGGCAGCGTGCTGGATATCGGGGTCGGCGCCGGTGCCGCGTCGCTCCCGCTCCACCCACGATGCTCGCGGATCATCGGTGTCGACTCGTCGGCAGAGCAACTCTCCGAGTTCCGACGCCAGGCACGCCGTGCGAAGGTCACGGTTCGCACCATCACCGGAGACTGGCCGGCGGTGTCGAGGCGGTCGCCGGTCGCCGACGTGGTGGTCTGCAACCACGTCGCGTACAACGTCGCCGACCTCGCGCCCTTCGTGCTGGCGCTGACGGCCCACGCGCGCCGGCGGGTGGTCATGGAGATGACCAACCGGCATCCGACCGCGTGGATGGCCGACCTCTGGTGGCGGTTTCACGCGCTGAACCGTCCGGCTCGACCGGACGCGAACGACGTCGTCTCCGTGCTTCGCAGCCTCGGCCTGAAGGTTCGCCGGCACGCCGAGGTCACGCCCGGCCGCGCCGGTGGCTTCGCGCACCGGGAGGATGCCGTCGCCTGGATACGCCGCCGCCTCTGCCTTGACGCCGCCCGGGATGGCGATGTGGCCGCGGCGCTGGGCGCGCTTCTCACCCACGACGGCGCGTTCTGGACGGTGAGGCCACCGGTCGAGCCATTGGTCACGGTGTGGTGGGACGTGCGGCCGGAAGGTGCGGAGTAGGGTGAGGTGGTGCACGACCACGGGCCGGACGAGACGCACCCACGGCACATTCCGGGCGATACAGACCAGGGACCGCTGGTCGCCGCCCTCTGCCTGATCGGCCTCTTCATCGCGATCGAGGTCACCGTCGCGGTCCTGGCTCGGTCGCTCGCGCTGCTCTCCGACGCGGCGCACATGCTCACCGACGTCGCGGCGCTCGGCGTCTCGCTGGTCGCACTCCGCCTGGCCCAGCGGCCCCCGAAGGGCGGCCTGACCTTCGGCCTCAAACGCGCCGAGGTGCTCGCCGCACTGATCAGCGGCGCCACGCTGCTGGTGCTCGCGGCGGTGCTGATGTTCGAGGCGGTGCTCCGGCTTGCGGCGCCGCTGCCGGTGCAGGGAGGTGCGGTTATCGCCATCGCCGTTGCCGGCATCGTGGTCAATCTCGCGGTCACCCGCCAGCTCTCCCACGCCAACCGCCGCAGCCTGAACATCGAAGCAAGCTTTCGCCACATCCTCACCGACCTGTACGCGCTGACCGGGACCCTGATAGCGGGGATCGTGATCGTCGCGACCGGGTTCGAACGCGCCGACGCCATCGCGTCCGTGGTGGTGGCCGGACTCATGGTGTATGCCGGCGTCCGGTTGCTCGGGAAGGCCGGCCGGGTGCTGCTCGAAGCCTCGCCGGCGGACCTCGATCCCGAGGTGATCGGCAGCGCGCTTGCCGCGCATCCTCACGTGGTGAACGTCCACGACCTCCACGTCTGGGAGCTCACCTCGGGCTTCCCGTCGCTCTCCGCGCATGTGCTGGTCCACCCCAAGGACGACTGCCACGCGATCCGCCTCGACCTGGAGCGTTTCCTCGAGGAGCGCTTCCGCCTCGAGCACACCACCCTGCAGGTGGACCATGCCCCGGCCGAGTACCTGCGAGTCGAGCGGCTGGTGCCGGATCGAGACCGATCAGCCCACTGAGGGCTCGGGCGCAGCGGCGACCGCTGCGCAGTCGGCGCAGACGCCGAGGACCGCGAAGTGGTACGGGCGCAGCTCGAACCCGAGGCGTCGCTTGGCGCCCTCGGCCATCGCGTGGAACAGGTCCTCCGGCGCCTCCATGGTCGCTCCGCACACCTCGCAGACGAGGTGTCCGTGCGCCTCGGTGGCCAGGTGGTAGGTCGCCGGCCCGTGGCCGAGATGGGTGTGGACGACGACCCCCAGCCGCTCGAGCTCCTCGAGATTGCGATACACCGTGGAGGCATGGACGTCCGGCGCCAGCGCCCGGACAGCGACGAGCAACTCCTCGGCGGTCGGATGGTGTGCCCCTTTCACAAGCGCGGTGAGCACCAGGCGCCGGGCCGTGGTGACCCGCGAGCCGCCATCGCGGAGCTGGGCGACGAGTTCGTCAACCGTGCTGCTCATGCTTCAAGGATAGCCGCGCCCGGCCGCCATCGCAGGGACGAAGCACTTGGCTACTGGACGCTGTTGCGTGCTGGTCGCGTTTTGATACTCTGGGTGGGCTCCTGACGTTGAAGGAACATGAGGAGGAAGCCAATGGCCGCGACGGCGTCTCGACTGGCCCGGATCCGCGGTGCGCTGACCCCTCGGGAGTGGAGACGCGTGGGCGGCATGGCCGGGTTCATCATCGGCCTCTACGTCGTCGGGTGGGGCGTCTTCATCGTGGCGATCCTGCCCGAGCACTCCAAGTTCCTGGGCATCGGGGTGGCCGTGACCGCCTACACGCTCGGCCTCCGGCACGCGTTTGACGCCGACCACATCTCGGCCATCGACAACACCACCCGCAAGCTCATGTCCGAGGGCAAGCGGCCGCTGTCGGTGGGCTTCTGGTTCTCACTCGGCCATTCCTCGGTCGTGTTCGCGCTGGGAATCGGGCTCACGTTTGCGGCGCGGGCGATCATCGGTCAACTCAGCAGCCCGAACGCGACCGTGGCGACCTTCGGCGGGATCATCGGTACGCTCGTCTCCGGCACGTTCCTGTACCTGATCGCCATCCTGAATCTGGTGATCCTTGTGGGGATCGTCAAGGTGTTCCTCGAGATGCGCCGCGGCCGCTACAACGACGAGGAGCTCGAGCAGCAGCTCAACGCGCGCGGACTGATGACGCGCTTCTTCGGCAAGCTGATGCGGTCGATCCACAGCCCCTGGCAGATGTATCCGGTGGGAGTGCTCTTCGGCCTCGGTTTCGACACCGCGACCGAGGTCGCGCTTCTGGCGGCCACGGCCGGTGCGGCCACCTATGGACTTCCCTGGTACGCGGTGCTGAGTCTGCCGATCCTCTTCGCCGCCGGCATGGCCACCCTTGACACGCTCGACGGCTCCTTCATGAATTTCGCGTATGGGTGGGCGTTCTCCAAGCCGGTTCGCAAGGTTTACTACAACATCACCATCACCGGGCTGTCGGTGGTGGTGGCACTGCTCATCGGAACAATTGAGGTCTTCGGACTCCTGGCCGCCAGGCTCAACCTCTCCGGTGGTTTCTGGGCGTTCATGTCGAGCTTCAACATCAACGAGGCCGGCTTCATCATCGTCGGCCTGTTCGTCATCACGTGGGCAGCGGCGCTCGCCATATGGCGATTCGGACGCATCGAGCAGCGCTGGGAACGTGCCGCGGCGCGGCAGCGATCGCGCTGACGGGAGCTACTCGGTGGTGATCGCGCGCAGTATGTCGACGCGTGACGCGCGAATCGTCGGGAAGATTGCGGCAACGACGCCGAAGACTCCCGCGATGATCGCGTAGAGGATCAGGTTCGTCCCGGGGACTGCGATCTCGGTGATCCCAAGGTCGTGCAACGACCCGCTCACGGCGACGCCGAGGCCCAGGCCGACACTCAGCCCCAGCACCGCGCCGAGCAGCGAGATGATCACCGATTCCCAGCGCACCATCGACCTCGTCTGCGACCGCGTCATCCCCAGTGCTCGGAGCAGGCCGATCTCGCGAGTGCGCTCGAGGACACTCAGGATGAGCGTGTTCGCGATGCCCAGCACGGCGATGATGATCGCGAACGCCAGGAGCGTGTAGATGAGGTTGAGGAAGCTGTCCAGCCCCGCGCCGACGAACGCGCGATACTCGGAGCGGCTCATCGCCATCAGCAGCGGAAACGCCTTCACGTCCTGGTGGAGCGCCTTCTCAGCCTGACTCGGCGACACACCGTTCGCGGCGTTGGCGAGGACGATCGTGTCGCGCACCGTGGGTACGTTCGGCGCCATGGTGGCGAGCGACACAACGTAGCCGCTCACCAGCGCGTTGGCCGTGTAGATGCCGCCGATACGGATGGGGACGCTCGCGCCCTGCGGGAAGTTGAAGGTCACCAGCTGCCCAAGGTGCACGCCGGAGGCGGTCGCCTCCGTGGAGTCGACGATGGCCGTATTCGTCGACGCAATCGCTGATGCCGTCCCCGACACCATGGTGAGCGCCAGCACGCTGCCCAGGTTGGCCGGGTCGATGGCAGCGATGCCCTGAGAGCTTCCACGGATGAGCACCGATGTACCACGCACCTCGGTCACGTCACGCAGGCGCGGGTCCTGCTGCAACGCCTGGGCTGCCTGGGTGTTGAAGTCGGGGCCTTGCGTGAACACGATGAAGTCCGCTCGAAAGGCGCCTTCGATTGCGTCGTTGGTGGACACGCGAACCGAGTCTGTGAGCACCGCGACGCACGTGACCAGTGCGAGCCCGATCATCAGCGCCGCGGCGGTGAGCGCGGTGCGGCGTGGATTGCGCCTCGCATTCTGGCCCGCGAGTATCCCGGCAGCTCCGCGCGAGTGCGCCACCGGCCACCCGAGCACGGTCGCGACCGGCACAACCAGCACCGGGGCGAGCAGCGCAACACCCAGGAAGACTCCGAGGAAACCGGCCCCGATGAGCTGCAGCTTCGATCCGGCCGACGTGAACAGCCCGGTCACCAGTGCGGCGCACCCGAGGACGAAGATGACCAGACCGATGGCGATCCGGCGTCGCGGCAGCGGCTGGGTCTCGGGGAGTGCCTCTGCCAGGGCGGCGACGGGCGCGATCCGCGTCGCGCGCCGTGCCGGCAGCGAGGCGGCGATGACGGTGACGATCGTGCCGACGAGCACCGCGATGATGAAGGTGCGGGGGACCAAGGTCACGCCGCCCGTGGACGCCGAGCCGAAGACCGACAGCAGAGCTCGTGCAATCAGGATGCCGACAAAGAAACCGAGGATCGACGCCACCAAGCCGGTCACCGCCGCCTCGGTGAGCACCGACGTCATCACCTGGGCTCGAGTAGCACCGAGCGCGCGCAATAAGGCCAATTCGCGGGTGCGCTGCGCAACGAGGATGTTGAAGGTGTTGATGATGAGGAAGCTGCCGACGAACAGCGAGATGAAGGCAAAGACAAGCAGCGGGGTGCCGATGAATGTGCTGATGGTCGACTCGGTGCTCTGCTCCGCCGCCGCCGCCGCCTGCTGACCGGTCTCTGCCACGGCATAGCTGGGCAGTGCAGCGGCGAGACGCTCGCGCAGCACCACGTCGGTGACGCCGCTCTGCGCGCTCACCAGGATGCTGTCGTACTTGTTCTGCCCTTCGAGGACGCGGTTGGCGGTGGATTCCGTGAACAGCGCGATGGTCGCACCGGCCAGGTTGTCCGAGGATCCGTAACCCGCGATACCGGTGATCGTGAAGTGCTCTTCGACGCCTCCGAGAAACACGATCGGCAGGGACTCACCGACGACCAGGTCGTTTTTCGTCGCGGTGCCTGCATCGATGACCACGTCGGTGGGCCCCTGCGGGGGCGCGCCCTTGCGGAGGTGGTACGGCGATATGTTGGAGTCGGTGATCCAGTTGGCGCCGAAGGTCGGTGGCCCGTTGCCACCGATCGGCTTCCCGTCGTGGCCGATGAGGGTGGCGCCTTCCCTGAAGATGTTGCCCACCGCATCCTTGACGCCGTCGACACCCCGCACCGTCGACAGCAGCGACGTCGGGATCGGATGATTCTGTCCGCCACCGATGCCGCCGGAGTCACCGGCGATCGGGCGTCCGTGGACCGTCACCGCGACACCGGCGTTCGCCGTCGCGAAGATGCTCGTGAAGGTCGCGTTGATGGTGTCGGTGAGGATGAAGGTGCCCGCGACGAACGACACGCCGAGGATGACCGCAATCGTGGTCAGCGCCAGCCGGAGCTTGTGCGAGAGCAGGCTTCGCAGGCTGATGCCGAGCATGCGTCAGCCCCGCGCGAGGCGGTCAGTCACCAAGGTGGCGCATGACGTCGAGCACGCTGTCGGCGGTCGGTCCGTGCATCTCGCTCACCACGCGACCGTCGGCCAGGAAGACGACGCGATCCGCGTGTGCGGCGGCGAGCGGATCGTGAGTGACCATGATGATGGTCTGCCCCAACTCCGCGACGGCGTGTTGAAGGAAGTCGAGGAGATCCGTGCTCGCGCGCGAGTCGAGGTTGCCGGTGGGCTCGTCGGCGAAGATGATCTCCGGCTGGCTCGCGAGCGCCCGCGCCGCGGCGACGCGCTGCTGCTGTCCTCCGGAGAGCTGATTGGGGCGGTGTTTGAGCCGGTCGCCGAGACCGGTGATGCGCACCACCTCGGCGAGCGCGGCCGCGTCCGGCTTCTTTCCGGCGATGGTCAGCGGCAGCACGATGTTGTCGAGCGCCGAGAGCGTGGGAACCAGGTTGAACGACTGGAAGATGAAGCCGACCCGCACGCGGCGCAGCATGGTGAGCTGGCGATCGTTGAGGGTGCCCAGCTCCACGTCGCCGATGTGCACGGCTCCCGAGGTCAGCCGATCGAGCCCGGCGAGGCAGTGCAGCAGCGTCGATTTGCCCGATCCCGACGGGCCCATGATCGCGCTGAACTGACTCTTGTCGAACGCGACGGAGATGCCGTCGAGCGCGCGCACCATCGCATCGCCCTTGCCGTATTCCTTGACGGCATCGGTGGTGCGAGCGGCCACGGGGCGCGCCTCCGACGACATCGTCGTTGCCCCTGCCGTGGTGATCGCCGCCATCGGGTGTCAGGGTAAACGAAGTTCGGGTTGGCGCCGACCGCCCCGGTACCATGGAGGACAGTGGCTCAGTTCGAATCGAGATCGATGCTCGTGGCCGAGCTTCCCCTCGGCGAGCGGAAGGCGCGAGCGGTCGAGGAGATGTTCGACCGGATCGCGCCTCGCTACGAGCTGGTGAATCGCGTGATGACCCTGGGGCTCGACGCCGGCTGGAGGCGTCGAGCGGTGCGCGAGTTGCAGTTGGAACCGGGCGCGTGGGTCATCGACCTCGGGTGCGGGACCGGCGACCTGTGCAGGGTTCTCGGACGCGCGGGGCTGCGAGCGGTGGGGGTGGACATGGCGGCGGGCATGCTCGCCAAGGCGCACACGGCGGCGCCACTGGTCCGTGCCGACGCCCTGCAGCTGCCGCTGCGCGACGCATCGGTCGACGGCGCGGTCAGCGGCTTCGCTCTGCGCAACGTGGTCGACATCGCAGCGTGCTTCGGTGAAGCCGCGCGAGTGATCCGTCCGGGCGGCCGGGCCGTCTTCCTTGAAGTGTCGGAGCCGCCGAACCGCCTCGTGCGCTTCGCGCACTCACTCTACTTCCGGCGGATCGTCCCCGTGGTCGGTGGGTTGCTGTCCGACCGGACCGCCTACCGGTACCTGCCCGCGTCAACGGCGTATCTGCCCGCCCCGAACGAGCTCATGGCGCTGCTGACCGGCGCAGGGTTCAGCCAGTGCCGCCGGGTACAGCTCGGGGTGGGCGCGGCACAGCTGTTGATCGGGACCAGACGGTGAGCGCGGTTCGGCCGGCGCCCGATCTGCCCGCCGGGGCAACCGACAGCGATCTCTTCGATTGGTTCACGCCCGGCACCGGCGTGGTCCTTCAGCGCCATGACTACGGTCTCGCCGCCGCCGGCGATTCGCGGCCGATCCGCGTGCACCCCGGTCCGCACCACGTCGATCGCGCGGCCTCGCTCGCCCAGGATGCTCTCGACCAGACGCCCGGTCTCGGCGTTGTGATGGGAGCGCTTCCCTATGAGGGGAGCTGCGAGGCGATCCTTCGCCTGCCGGAGCGGGTGATCCGGGCGATTCCCGCGCACGGCGGCGTCGCACCGCGGCCCGGCTGGACGGTGACGGGGCTCGTGCCCGACCCACTGCCGATCGAGTACGAGGCCGCGGTGGGACGCGCGCTTGCGGCAATCGATGCGGGCGCCGTCGAGAAGGTCGTGCTGGCACGAACCCTGCAGGTGCAGGCGGATGGCGGGATCGATGCCCGCCTTCTTGCCCGGCGCTTCAACGCCGGTGAGCCCGGGTCGTTCGCATATCTCGTGGCGCTGCCGGGAGGCGCCTCGACCCTCGTCGGCGCCTCGCCGGAGCTCGTCGTCCGGCGCCGGGGTCGGAAGGTGTTCAGCGACCCGCTGGCTGGGACCGCCCGCCGGTCGCGTGATCGGGTGCGCGACCGGGAGATCGCTCGTCAACTGCTCGACGCCGCAAAGGAACAGCGTGAGCACCGCCTGGTTGCCGAGGCAGTCGCCGACGCCATGACGCCCTTCTGTGTGAACCTCGTCGTCGACAGTGAGGCCGGC
>JBAPOS010000208.1:0-34798 GCA_049279755.1 Candidatus Dormiibacterota bacterium
GGTCGCTGCTCCGCGTCTGATCATGAGGCGGCCACCCGCTGCGCGCACCGCGGTGGTCACGGCCGTCAGCGTCTCCGGGGCGAAGCGCACCTCGCCGGTGCCGAGCAGCGGACGGAGCGCCAGCGCGTCGCACGTAGCAGACATTGACGACAGAAACTCACCGAGGCGCGAGGGCAGCAGCGCAACCGCGGCCACGCTGCCAGCGCCGCTCCACGGCGACCCCGCAACCGCAGCCGTCAATGCCGTCACCTCATCATCGGCGAGGATGCGTCCACCCAGCTCGCGGACGACACCCTCGGCCTGACTGGTTGCGCCGAGCTCCGAGCTGTCGAAACGCACCAGCACAATGCCCTGGGGCCAGTGCAGGTCGACGACGCTCGGCGTCACCTGGAGCCGTCCGACCCGGGTCGCAAATTCGCTGAGCTCGGTCGCCGATCGCGACTGGAGGACGACGGTACGCGACGCCGCCGGCAGCGGGTGGAGGCGGAACGCCACCTCGGTGATCACCGCGAGCGTTCCCAGCGATCCCACCAGTAGCTTGGCGACATCGAAGCCGGCGACGTTCTTCACGACCTTGCCGCCGCTGCGCCCCACGGTTCCGTCGGAGAGGACGAAGCCGGCGCCGATCACCAGGTCCCGGGGCGTGCCGAAACGCGTGCGCAGCGGCCCGCTTGCGGCGCTCGCCACCACGCCGCCGATGGTCGCCCCGGCGCCCTGGGGTGGGTCGAGCATGAGGCGCTGCCGGAAGCCCCGGGCCGCAGCCAGGCGCTCTTGCAGGCTATCGAGCGTTGTTCCTGCGCGGACCACGCAGACGAGATCCGCAGGCTCGTGGTCGACGATCCCCTCGATTCGTTCGGTCGAGAGCACGACGTCGCACCGCTCCGGCGGCGCCCCCCAGTCGATCTTGGTGCCGCCACCGCGGGCGATGACCGCGAGTCCGCGAGCGCCCGCGGCCGAGAGCACCGAAGCGACCTCGAGCTCATCTGCCGGCGCGACCACCAGGCTGGGAACGACGCCACCCACTCCGTCGCCGGCGCCGGCGGTCCGGACATGCTCCGCGCCGACCAGCTCCGCGAAGAGACGCAGCTCCTGCGCCATGGAAACCGTCACAGGCGCTCCGCCAGTCCGGCCATCTCGATCGCGTGCGGGCGGTACATCCCGGGAACCTCGCCACAGAGCCGCGGAGTCGGGAGTGCCTTGCCCGGATTGCAGAGGTCGCTCGAGTCGAAGGCGTCGCGGACCCGCCCCATCACCGCGATGGAGCCGGGGCTGAACATCTTCGGCATGTAGCAGGCCTTGTCGGAGCCGACGCCGTGCTCACCGGTGATCGAGCCGCCGGCGGCGATACAGGTCTCGAGGATCAGGCCGGCTAGCTCCAGCGCGCGCGCTCCTTCTCCGGGCTCGGAGTTGTCGTAGAGCACGAGCGGGTGCAGGTTGCCGTCTCCGGCATGGAAGACGTTGGCAACGCGCAGCCCGTAACCCGCCGAGAGCGCCGTGATCGACTCGAGCACCTCGCGGAGCCGGGTGCGCGGGATGACCCCGTCCTGGACGTAGTAGCTCGGGCTGATCCGTCCCATGGAGGCGAAAGCCGCCTTGCGCGCCTTCCAGATCAGGGCGCGTTCCGCCTCGCCGGCGGCCACCCGTGTCTCGGTGGCGCCGCTCGCCGTGCAGATGTCGAGGACCTGGCGCAGGAACTCGCCGGCCTCGACGGCGGGCCCATCGAGCTCGACGATCAGCGCCGCCCCGCAATCCGGATAGCCCGCATGGACGATCTCCTCGCACGCCTGGATCGCGAGGCGATCCATCATCTCGATCGCTGCCGGCGTGATCCCCGCGGCGATGATGCGTGAGACGGCCTCGCCGGCATCACCCATGGTGGAGAACGCCGCGAGCACCGTCTCGGTCGACTCAGGGACGCGCACGATCCGCAGCGTGACCTCGGTCACGATGCCCAGGGTTCCTTCGCTGCCGATCACGACGCCGAGCAGGTCGTAGCCCGAGGCATCACGCACCGGTCCACCGAGGTGTGCGACCTGGCCACGTGCGGTGACGAACGTCGCAGCGAGGACGTGATGTGTTGTGAACCCGTACTTCAGGCAGTGCGCCCCGCCGGAATTCTCCGCGACGTTCCCGCCGATGGTGCAGACCTGCTGCGACGATGGATCCGGTGCGTAGAAGTACCCCAGCGGGCGCACCGCTCTGCTCACCTCCAGATTGGTCACGCCGGGCTGAACGGTCACCTGAAGATTCTCGAGGTCGATGTCGAGGATCGCTCGCATGCGGCTGAGACCGATGACGACGCCGTCGGCGACGGGGAGAGCGCCACCGGAGAGCCCGGTGCCGGCGCCCCGCGCGACAAACGGCACATTTGCCTCGGCGCACGCGCGCACCGTCTGTGCCACCTGCTCGGTTGACACCGGCAACACAACGGCCGCAGGGGACACCCGTCGCCCTGTGAGTCCGTCGCAGGCATAGGTCTGCATGGCCGCAGGAGCGGTGATGAGCCCGTCGTCGTCAACCGCTGCGCGCAGATGTTCGAGCAGTCCGGCCTCAAGCATGAGCGGATCCATGCTGCCACACCACGCAGGCACCTCGGTGGCCCCGGCCGAGCGCCGCCCGAAGGTGGCTGACGCGGCCGTCGGCCGTCTCAGTGGCGCGTGAGACGTCTAGATGGAGTCGCGGCGGAAGGCGGCGATGACGATCGGCGCGTCCTCGCGCACCGAGACGTCGGTGCCGTCGGAAAAGGAGATGCGCGTCGACCCCGAGGCGACCTGTCGCACCTGGGTCACAGCGTCCACGTTGATGTATGTCGAGGACTCATCGGTGCTCAGGTGCAGCACGACCCATTTCGCCATGTGTCGCAGTCTATCAACCGATTGCGAACCGCCCGACACGCGAAGGACACGAAACGCCGGGTGCTGATGCAAATCGGCCAGGACAGACGGCTGGGTGACGCTTGTGACAGTGTTGAACGGGCGTCGATGACCGCTCCCAGTAAGTACGCTGTCGAACAGACGCAGGATCAGGGTTACTCCAGATTGGGGTTTCCGACGATCCATCGGACGCTGATCGCCGCCACCGAGGGCACCTCGCACCACCAGATCGGGCGAGCCGGCCGCGCCGATCAAAGGAGACTCTGACCGTGACCATCCGTAGCGCACGGTTGCAGACTCGACGGATCTAGGCTCGACGTGACCCCTCGTCGAACCTTCATAACGGTGACGGCCGCGGTGCTCGTTCTCATCGTCGTCTTCGTCACTGCCTCGCTCTTCGGCATCGGTGGCAACGCTTTCGAAGACGAGATCCACAACATTGCAGAGGTCGCCGCCGGGTTGTTCGCCGCAGGTATCGCCCTGCTGGTGGCGATCAGGTCACGCGGACGGCGGCGAGCGACAATGCTCTGCTGGTCGGGGTATGGACTGCTCACGGCCGTGTGGGACTCGAACGCGCTTGCGGCCCACCACGGGGCGGCACTCCTGTCGCTGTCGAACGTCGCATTTCTCGCGCAACTTCCCCTGGGACTCCTCGGCGCCCTGGTCTTCGTCCGAGTCGTGTCCTCACGACTCGCGAACATCGTCGCAGTCTGTGACGGCCTGCTCATGGGTGGTGGGCTGCTCATGTTCGGCCTGGCGACCGGCTATTTCCGCCTGTTCGATGGCCCGAATGCAATCGTCGTGAACATCGTGAGCCTGGCGCAGCCGGTTGCCGACGTGGTCATCCTCACGCTTGTCGCCACGGTGGTGAAGAGAGTTGGACCGAAGACTCGCCCAGTGGGCCTCCTGATCGGCGCCGCGATTCTCGGCATCGGCTCGGCGGACGTCGAGTTGACTCACCAGATCGGCGTCGGTGGCGCTGCGCCCGATTCGGTGTTCGCGAACGGCTGGATCGCGGGACTCCTCTGTCTCGGCATCGCCGCTCTCTACATCCTGTGCTTTCGCCGGCAGGCGGAAGCGAGGGTGATTCAAGCAACAACGACCAGGACGGGGCTCTGGGTGCCCATCGTTCCGGTGGCGTTGACGTCTGTCGTCGCGGTCGTCCTCCACTCGGATCGACCCGGGATCACTGACGTGTTGCTGTGGGTCATGCTCGCCATGGTCGGCCTGACCCTGACCCGCATGTATCTCGCGTTGTACATGAACCTCGGACTCGGCCATGCACTGGCCCACCAGGCGTCGCACGATTCGCTCACCGGGCTTCCCAATCGCACGCTGCTGCGGCGACGTCTCGAACACGAGCTCGCATCGCTCGGGACGGCGGGACAGTCGGTGACGTTGATGATGCTCGACCTCGACGGTTTCAAGGCGGTCAACGACACGTATGGGCACATCACCGGGGATCAGGTGCTGGTGCAAATTGCTCAGCGCATCGTCGACAGTGTCCGCAGTGTCGACGTCGTCGCCCGCCTCGGCGGCGACGAGTTCGCCGTACTGCTGACCGCCTGTCCCAGCGATCAGGTTCCCGTCCTGGCTCGCCGTGTGCTTGCCGCTCTGGAACTCCCGGTGAAATTGAAAACAACCAGCGTCGGCGTCGCCGCCAGCATCGGCATCGTCACCGGCGTCGTCGGTGAGACCGCCGACGAGCTGCTGCGCAATGGGGACCTTGCCATGTACACGGCCAAGGCCGCGGGCGGCAATGGGTTCGCGGCCTACCAGCCGTACATGCACACGGCGATCGCCGAACGGGTGCGCGTCGAGAATGGACTGCGGACAGCGTGGCTCACCGGCGACCTGCTCGTGCACTATCAACCGATTGTCGACGTCGCCACTGGACGCATGGTGTCGGTCGAGGCACTGGCGCGCTGGAAGCACCCCGACGGAGACGTGGTACCGCCGGACGTCTTCATCCCGATTGCGGAGCAGACCGGTCTGATCATTCCCATCGGAGCGCGCGTTCTCAATGAGGCCTGCCAGCAACTCGCGAGCTGGCAGCGTGACTATGGCGACGCCGCGGACATCACCATGAGCGTCAACCTGTCACCGCGCCAGCTCTACTCGGACGACCTCGTTGCCATCGTCGAGGAAGCGTTGCGCGCCTCCGGCATCGAACCGGGACGTCTCATCCTCGAGGTGACCGAGACGGCGGTCATGGACGACATGGACAGCGCGATCCGGATTCTCAGCCGGCTCAGGGCGCTCGGCGTCGAGATGGCGATCGACGATTTCGGGGTCGGGGCGTCTTCGCTCGCGAGGTTGCGCCGCCTCCCGGTGGCCGTCGTGAAGATCGACAAGTCGCTGGTGGATCACGTCCCTGACGGGCACGTCGCGAGCGCGCTCCTGGACGCGGTCGTCGGGATGGTGAGCGCGCTGCAGTTGAAGTCGATCATCGAGGGCGTGGAGCGCGCCGACCAGGCGGAGCATCTGCGCGAATCCGGCTTTGGTTTCGCCCAGGGCTTCCATTACGCCAGGCCGATGGATGCGGCAGGGATCGAGAAGTCGCTGGCATCCGCTCAGGCGGCGGATGGAGGGCGCGCCGTGTTTCCTGTTGATGCGGTGGGCACGCCGACGCCGACGGCGCACCGCGAGTCAACGGGACGCGTGCTGGTTGTCGATGACGATCACGCCGTCGGCGTGACCGCGTGCCGGATCCTCGAGCGGCACGGCCTGCGCACGGTGCTCGTGCCGACCATCAGAGAGGCGATGGCGGAGCTGTCGCACAGCACCGATGTGATGGTAGTCGACATCGGCATGCCCGACGGCGATGGCTGGGACCTGATCAGCAACGTGCGCGCGAGCACCATGCACGCCCGCATGCCGATGGTGGTGATGACCGGATTGCTCGACAGCGCCGAGGTGCTCAATCGTGCGTACGACCTCGAGTGCGAATACCTGGGCAAGCCGTTCGCCTCGGAGGCGTTGATCGCGAAGATCGAGTCCGCGCGACGAATGGTGGGTGGTGGTCGCGACTCCCTCGCGACGGCCCTGAAGCCGCGCAGCGAGACGCCTGCGGCGCGTGAGACCGGCACCCCCCGGCACGCTGCCTGACCGGATCCGTCCCGATGGGAGAATGGGTGCGATGTCTGGTGATATCCGATTCGGTTACAAAGTCTCGGCGGAGCAGTTCGGTCCTTCGGACCTGCTCGATTTCACGGTTGTGGCGGAGCAGTGCGGCTTCGACACCGCCGCCATCAGCGATCACTTTCAACCCTGGCGGCACACCGGTGGGCACGCCCCGTTCTCGCTGGCGTGGCTGGGCGCGGCCGGCCAGGCGACCAGCCGTATCGCGCTCGGCACCAGTGTCCTCACTCCCACCTTCCGATATCACCCCGCGATCGTGGCCCAGGCGATGGGCACCCTCGGCGTCATGTTCCCCGGTCGGATCTGGCTTGGGGTGGGGACCGGCGAATCGATGAATGAAGCGCCCCTCGACACCGACTGGCCGGACACGAAAGAACGCTTCGCGAGGCTCAAGGAAGCCGTCGCGCTCATCCAGACGCTGTGGACGAGCGATCGCGTGACGTTCGAAGGCACCTACTACCGGACCCGGAAGGCGACCATCTATGACCGTCCCGACGCGCCCATCCCGATCTACATCGCTGCCGCGGGGGCGTCAGCCGCACGGCTCGCGGGCCGCGTTGCCGACGGACTCATCTGCACCAGCGGCAAGGGCATGGAGCTGTACTCCGAGACGCTGCTTCCGGCGGTGGCCGAGGGCGCAGAGGCGGCGGACCGAGACCCGGCGCATGTGGAGCTGACCATCGAGATGAAGGTCTCGTTCGACAGCGATCGCGACAGGGCTCGAGAGGACACGCGCAACTGGGCTGCGCTGGCTCTGTCGCCCGAGGAAAAGACCGGCATCGAGGATGCGGTGGAGATGGAGCGCCTTGCCGACGCCATGTCCACCGACAGGGCAGCGAGCCGGTGGATCGTGTCGTCGGATCCAGACGAGCATGTGGAACGGATCCGTCCTTACCTCGACCTTGGCTTCACCCATCTCATCTTTCACGCCCCCGGCACGGATCAGCGCCGCTTTCTTCAGCTCTACGCCACCGACGTGCTCCCTCGCCTCCGCGGGCTCACCGCGGGACGTGGGTGAGGGTCCGCGCCGCCCCTAGCCCTGTACTGTCGGTCCGCTGCGATCGACGGTGATGCGCAGGAGCACTCGCTGCTCGAGGGTCATGGCTTCGCGATATTCCTGCCAGTTGGGATGCTCTCCGCTCACGCGTCGGTAGTAGTCGACAAGCGGCTCCATCGCGTCGGGAAGGCTGACGATGTCGACATCGCCTTCCATACTGAACCAGGTGCCGAAGAATCGCTCGCTCAGCACGCACAACGCGGCGCGCGGTCTGTGCCGGAGGTTGCGCGTCTTGACCGCGCCCTCGCGGGTGCTGATGACGACCCGGTCCGCGGCGTCGACCGCCGCCAGCACCGGCGAGAGCTGCGCCTCGCCGTCACGGCGATAGGTTGCGAGCACCACCCGTGGATTCCTGCGCAGAAACTCGAGCGCCGCGTCATGAGCCATCGGCCGACTCTAGGGCGTGGAGCAGCGATGCTGCCAGGCGTCGGTCGCCGTCCGTGCCCTCCATGACGGTGTCGTCGACCAGCGCGCGCATCCCGAGCGCACGGATGGGTTCGAGCATCGCGGAATCGGTGCGGTCGATCACGATGGCGGCTGCGACCCCGGCGTAGTGGCGTGCCACGCCGAGGGCGGTCGCCTCCTCGCCCATCTGGCGGAGCATCTCGACGGTCGGTCCCTTGAGTGAGCGACCGCCCACCACCGGGGAGACGACGGTGACGAGATCTCGGTCGAGGGCGTCGCCGAGGACCGCGAGGATGGGGTCGACGCTGAGCAGTGGATTCGAGGGTCCGATGATCACCGCCTCGGCGCTGGTGACGGCCGTGACGGCCTCCGGCGAGGGGCGGGCCGAATCGATCCCGGCGAGGCGCATCCCCCGCACCGCTGGAGCGCACCGCTCCCGCACGAACCATTCCTGCATGCTGAGCTCGCCGGCATCGGTCTGAATGCGGGTGCGCACCGGGTCGTCGCTCATCGGGATGACGCGTGCCCCGATCCCGAAGCCCCGTGCAAGGTGCGCCACCGCCTCAGTGAGACGAAGACCACGGCGCAGCAACGCCGCCCGCAGCACATGGACGCCGATGTCCCGGTCTCCGAGTTGGAACCAGGTCTGCTCCCCAAGGCTGCCGAGCATCGCCTGCGCCCGAAACGTGTCGTCGCGCACGCCGAATCCGGTTGCGTCGTTGAAGAGCCCGGCGAGCCGGTAGAGGATCGCGTCGACGTCGGGGCTGACCAGGAGGCCCCAGAACTCCTCGTCGTCGGCGGTGTTGGCCACGATGGACAGGTCTTCCGGGGGGAGGACGCCGGCGAGACCTGTCGCCAGGCGCGCACCACCGGTTCCTCCGGAGAGCAGGGCCACCCTCACCGGAAAAGATCCAGCTCCGAGGGCCGCACCAGCTGCTGAGCGTTCCCGGGCGAGCCGTCGAGCTCGTCGAGCCCATGCACGATGACCACGGGAACGCGGCGGGTCTTGCCCATCACCAGCTCCGCGGCCGCGGCGAGCTCGTCGGCGACCGCGACGACGGTGGCCTGCAGCGGCATGCCGAAGTCGTCGGGGCGGCCGCGATAGTCGAGCATGGCCGGGATCCCGGCGACCCCGAGGGCCACATTGACCAGCCCCATGCGCCACGCCCGCCCGAAGGTGTCGCTCACGACCACACCGGCGCGCACTCCGGCAAGTGCCTCGATCCGCACATGGAGCGCGAGCGCACTTGCGTCGCAGTCAATGGGCAGCAGGCAGACGTCGTCTGGGCCGTCGACGTTCGACCGATCAACGCCGGCGTTGGCGCACACGAACCCCTGGCGGGTCTCGACGATCAGGACGCGGTCCGAGCGCACCACACGGACGGTCTCATCGAGGACCACCTGGACCATGCGGGCATCGGCCTCGAGCTTGCGGGCGAGCGCGACCGCCCGCTGCGACGGCGTCACGTCGGTGAGGGTGCGGATCCGACCTTCTGATTTGGAAACGACCTTCTGGGCAACCACGATCACGTCGCCGTCGCCCAGCTGTCCGGCGCGTTCAACGATGAGCGCCGCGAGGTCGTCGCCTGGACGTATCTCCGGGAGGCCTTCGATACCGCGAAGCTCGAGGCTCACCCAGTGGGCTCGAGCAGGCGCCAGGCCGAGAGGTCGGACGGCTCGTCGAGATCGAGTGCCAGGCTCGGATCGTGGTGGACGATGAACCGCCTGCCACGCGCACGGGCTTCCTCGGCGAATTTCGGCAACGATGCCTCGCCGAAATGGAGCGAGAAGTCCCCGGGCGGTCGCAGGTAGAGCGCGTTTGTGCCCTCGCGGCCCGCCGCCGGTGCGGCGACCACGAGCGTCCCCGGGACATCCGTGTGAGCGAGGAGCCGGAGGATGGCCGCCTCGTCGACGAGGGGCAGGTCAGAGCTCAGCAGCAGCGCCGATGCCGCGCCGCGCTGCAGCACTTCGGCAAGACCACGCATGGCGGCGGGGTTCTGGCCGGTCGGAGCGGGCTCCACCACCAGGGCAGCCCCGCGCAGCCGGGCAAGCTCCGCCGCCTCCACCGAGCCGCACACGGCGAGTGTCGGGGCAACCGCCAGCGACGCATCGAGTGCGCGCGCCGCGGTCATCTCTGCGAGCCGCCGTCGAGGCTCGGGTTCGAGGACCGACGCGAGCCTGCTTTTCGCAGTGGTGAAATCCTTGACCAGCACGACGATCCAGAACGATGGCGGCATGGCAGCTATCAGGTCCTGCTTTCGGCGACGAGGGACGCTTCGGAGCGATGCGGCGTCTCGACGACATCGCGATTCTTGAGCAGGTTCAGGGTCGTCACCACGGCGATGAGCAGCAGCGCGCCGACGACCTCGACGCCGTACAGGGGGAGGCCGAGGCCCACCGGCGGCGGCAGCGAAAACACGAGGAACAGCGTGCATGGGTACCCCAGCTCGGCGATCGATGCCATCGAAGCAGGTGTGCTTGCCAGAGCGCGGTAGTACAGGAGCATCGCGAGCAGTCCCGGGATGAGTGCGATCCCGATGAAGCTCGGTATCTGCTGCGCCGAGAACGTACCGAGGCGACCTCCGCCGACACCGGTCAGCATGAGGATGAGAAGCACCGGGAGTGCGAGCGTGAAGCGCATCGCGGCAGTGGTCACGAAGGAGACGTTGGACAGGCTGTAGCGCCCGAACACGGTTCCCGACGCCCAGAGCACCACCGCACCGAGAATCAGCACCGCGGCCAGCAGCTGGCCGTGCTCCACCGAGGAGAACGGCGCCAGCGGATTCTGCGGAAACACGATGAGGTAGACACCGACGATCGCGCACGCCGCCAGCGGCCAGAAGTACGGCTTGCGGCGTTCCTTGAGGAAGATGCGCGCCATGGCGATGCCGAACACCGGCTGCAGCATGTAGAGGAGATAGACCTCGTTCTCGACATTGAAATCGGGTGCGGCATGCGCCGGGAACGCATAGCTGAGTGCCTGGGTGAAGAGCACTGTTGCGAACGCCTGCGCGCCGAGCGCGATGATGCCCATGGCGATCCATTGACGAAGTGGGAGATGATGCAACTCGCGGCGCACTCGCCCGGCGACCGGGAGGAAACACAGCGCGATCAACAGTGACTCCACGAAGACGATCTGACTCGCGGTCAGCTGCTTGGTCAGTGCTGGACGGAAGTAGGGATCGGTCGCCCACATCGCGGCGGCGACGGCGACCGCCAGCGCCCCCATCCGTCCGATCAGCGTGCCGGTCCGGGACGCCACGCTCGGACGGACCTGCTCGCGGGGCAGCGCGATCGGCGGTTCTTCAACGGGCACCGGTAAATTACACTCGAAAGCACGTGTACCGGCGCCGCAACCATGCAAACGCGGAGATTCACAGATGCTGTTCGGCAGAGAGCACGTCGATCGATACGTCGCGACAGACGGTGAGGAGGGCTACACATGGCGCGAGGGGACGGAGATCCTGATACTGACCACCAAGGGACGCAAGTCCGGCCAATTGCGCAGCACCCCGCTCATCTTCGGCCGTCACCGTGATGACTACCTGGTGGTCGGTTCCAACGGCGGTGCTCGGGTAGCGCCGGCGTGGTACGGGAATCTCTTGGCCGACCACGAGGTGCAGGTCCAGGTGAAGGGTGATCGCTTCAGGGCCCACGCGCGCACCGCGACCGCCGAGGAGAAACCCGAGCTGTGGAAGACGATGACCGCCGCCTGGCCGCACTACGATGAGTACCAGAAGCGAACAGCGCGTGAGATTCCCGTCGTCATCCTGACGCGCGACCGACGCTCAGGGGATTGAGGAGGTAAGTGTGACCACCACCGTCGCTGGCGTCGCCGAGCTCGCGGCTCTGACCGGCAGGCATCTTGGCTATTCCGAGTGGCGCGAGGTGACCCAGGAGCAGATCAATACCTTCGCCGACGCGACCGACGACCACCAGTGGATCCACGTCGATGCGGAACGCGCCGCCGCGGGACCATTCGGCACCACGATTGCTCACGGTTTTCTCACGCTCTCGCTGCTGGTTCCGATGTGGAGTGAGATCCTCCATTTCGAGGGAGTGCGCCTCGGGATCAACTACGGATTGAACAAGGTGCGCTTTCCGTCTCCTGTCCCGGTCGGCTCGAGAATTCGGGCCGGTGCAACCCTGGTCTCGGTCGAGACCGTCTCCGGCGGCAGTCTCCAGATCGTCGTCGATTTCGTCGTCGAGCGTGACGGTTCCGAGAAGCCGTGCTGCATCGCCCAGGGGCTGTACCGCTTCTACGTCTGAGACGCGCGGACCCGCGTCAGCGCGGGGGCTCAGGACGCAGATCGGGAAAATCCTCTTCCCAGTGCTCATTCTCCGCGCGCGCGGATCCTGCTTGCTCGCGCAGGTCGGCTTCCTTGGCGCGGAGGTCGACGCGGCGGATCTTTCCTGAAATCGTTTTCGGCAGCTCCGCGAACTCGAGCCTGCGGATGCGCTTGTAGGCGGCAAGGTTGGCCCGCGAAAGCTCGAAGATCGAGCGTGCGATTGTCGCCGATGGCAGGTGTCCCGTTCCCAGGGCGATGAAGGCCTTCGGCACCGCGAGGCGGAGCGGATCGGGCGACGGCACGACTGCCGCCTCGGCCACCGCGGGATGCTCGATGAGCACGCTCTCGAGCTCGAACGGCGAGATGCGATAGTCCGACGACTTGAACACGTCGTCCGACCGGCCGACGTACGTGATGTACCCGTCGGCATCGCGCGACGCGACATCCCCGGTGTGGTAGAACCCGTCGCGCATCACCTCTGCGGTGTGTGCTGGATCGTCGCGATATCCCACCATGAGTGCCAACGGTCGCCTGGAGAGATCGATGCAGATCTCGCCCGTATCAGCGTGGCCACCGCTCGCGGGATCGATGAGATCGACGACATACCCCGGAAGCGGCCGCCCCATGGAGCCGGGCTTGACCGGCTGCCCCGGCGTGTTGCCGATCTGCGCGGTGGTCTCGGTCTGCCCGTAACCGTCACGAATGGTGAGGCCCCACGCGCGTCGCACCTGCTCGATGACCTCAGGGTTGAGCGGCTCGCCGGCGCTGAGCAGCTCGCGAAGCGGCGGGTCCCACGCGCGCAGATCCTCCTGGATGACCATGCGCCACACCGTCGGTGGCGCGCACAGGCTCGTCACCGCGCATTTTGTGAGGGCGTCGAGCAGGCGTCGCGCAGAAAAGCGGGCGGCGTTGAGGATCAGCACTGTTGCCTCGGCATTCCAGGGAGCGAAGACGTTGCTCCACGCGTGCTTCGCCCAGCCCGGAGACGATATGTTGAGGTGAATGTCTCCGGGCTGCAGGCCGAGCCAGTACATCGTCGAGAGGTGCCCCACGGGATAGCTCACCTGGGTGTGCTCGACGAGCTTCGGCTTCGCGGTCGTCCCGGATGTGAAGTACAGGAAGAGCGGATCGGCCGCCAGCGTTGGCCCGTCCGCGGCGAATCCCTTCCCGCCGGCCAGGAAATCGTCGTAGCGGAGCCAGCCTTCCACTCGGTCGCCGACCGCGATGCGGGTGAACGTGCCGGCGATGTGCGCAAAGTGCCCTGTCTGCGCGGTCTCGGCGATGACATGGGCCACATGCCCGCGGTCGATCCGGTCCACGATGTCGGCGGGAGTGAGGAGCGTCGTCGACGGGATCATCACCGCGCCCAGCTTGGTCAGCGCGAGGATGCATTCCCAGAGCGCGGCACGGTTGCCGAGCATGAGCAGCGTCCGGTCGCCGCGGCGCACGCCCTGGTCACGCAGCCATGCGGCGAGTGCGTTGGAGCGAGAGGCCAGCTCGGCGAACGACAGGCGCGACTCGGTGCCGTCGTCATCGATGATCCAGAGGGCCGGCCGGTCATTGCCGGCCGCGATGGTGTCGAACCAGTCGAGCGCCCAGTTGAAGGTCTCGGGGTGCGGCCAGGCGAACTCGCGAAACGCGGTCTCGTAATCGCCGCGGTGCGAGAGCAGGAAGTCGCGGGCGCTTCTGAATTCCATGGTCAGGCACTCCTCATGTCAGGGATGTGACCATGGCACGAACGGGCGCGCCCTAGGAGGCCTTCGAACGTATCGCGCGGGCCGTGTCCATGAGCCGCTCCGCGCGTGCCGGATCCACCCTGCTCCACGTGTCGCCGTTGACCTTGAGGCTCGTGCCCACGATCACGCCGTCGGCGATCGCGAGGATCTCATCGAGGCGCTCCGCGCTCACGCCGGTGTTGGCGAAGACCGGCATGTCGGGCACCGCGTCCTTGGCTGTGCGCAGGTCGCTCATCGCGAAGGGAACTCCCGCTGATGGGCCCGAGATGAGGATGGCGTCGACACCGAGAAACGCGGCGCTCCGGGCGCGATCGGCGATCCCACGATTGCCGAGGGCGCTGCTGAACTCCGGCGAGATGTTGTCGAAGAACGCGACGTCGTCGGCTCCGATCGCGGTGCGATATCCCGCGAGATCCCCGATGGCGGGGGCGATCACCCCGAGGTCACTCTCGTACACTCCGGTCAGGACCTCGCGAACGAAGCTCGCGCCGGTGGCCCGCGCCACCGCGATGCTCGACTTGGCGTCCCAGAGGATGTTCACACCGAACGGGACTCGCACTGATGCGCGAAGCTCGCCGATCACCGCCGCCATCGCCGCGACGATCTCCGGCCCGACCATGAGCTGATAGGGAATGTCGTTCTCGTTGCAGAAGAGCAGACCATCGACCCCGGCTGCCTGGAGGGTTTCGAGGTCGCGCCCGACCACCTCGACGAGGTGGCTTCTGCCGAGCTCGCGATTATGGCGCGGGCGTCCGGGCAAGCCGGGGAAGTGCAGCATCGCGATGACCGGCTTGGGGGTGCCGAATCGCTCGGCGAGCGACAGGTTCATCCCATCTCCTCAGTGCACCGCGCCGCGGTGCTGATCAATGAATGCAATGACGGCTCGATTCCAGGGGCTGGGATTCTCAACGAACGCGGCATGCCCTCCCGGGACGATCGCCCAGGAGGCGTGCGGCAGCTCCTCGAACAGCCGGTGCGAGAGCGACAGCCGGATGATGATGTCGTCGTCGGCAGCGATCACCAGAGCCGGGGTGTTCAGCGACCCGAGCCGATCCGTGCAGTCGTGGGTGAGCAGCGCCGCGATCTGCGCCGCAAACGACCACGCGGGCTGCGCGCTCCGCTCCATCTCGCCCACGATGGCGGTGAGCCGCTCGGGGTGTGCGGCGTAGAACGCCGGACTGAAAACCCACGGTGCCTGCTGGCGCATCATCAACGGCATCCCTCCTGCCTCGGCAATCTGCCCCCAGACGTCGAAGGCGGCCCGAGTGTAGGCGTCTGGCTTGGCGTACGTGTTTGCGAGCACGACCGAGCGCAGGTCACCGGGGTATGACAACGCATATTCCTGGGCAATCAGGCCGCCCAGGGAAACGCCGACGAGGTGGAATTGGCTCAGGGCAAGCGTATCGGCGAGCGCCTTGGTGTCCGCCGCCATCTCGCGACTCGAGTATGGACCCGGCGGCAGCGACGAGCGTCCCACGCCGCGGTTGTCGAAGGTGATCACGCGCAGTCCCGCGGCCACCAACGGATCGATCTGCATCGCCCAGCCTTCGAGGTCGTCACCCACGCCATTGATCAGCACGACGGTCTCGTCGCCTTCGCCGCTGACCCGGTAGTGGATGTCGACTCCGCTCGTGTGCACGACCGGCATTCGCTAAGGCTCCGTGCCGCGGGCGTCGATCGCGCCGCGCCAGAGGTCGACGGATTCGCGCAGGTCGGCGATGACCCGACCGTCCGGATCCTCGAAGCCGGGGATGATCTCGAAGATCAGGTCGACGGTCTCGGCGCCCGCTGCTTCGAGCGTCTCGAGGAGCTTCACGGGCTCGATCACGCCGATCGCGTTGTGCTCGGCGGTGAACGCCCAGTGGTGGTCGGCGATACCGTCCGACTGCTGGAGCTGCACCTCGACGAGCCGGCTGCCGAAGCGCTGCAGCCATGCGTAGGGATCCCGTTCGGCGCCGGCGGTTCCGGGCACGCACTGATGCCCGACATCGAGACAGAGACGCCAGGGGACGTGCTCGGCGTCGCCATCGGTGAGCAGGTCCTCGATCTGCGCCATGGTCGACGGTTCCCGCACCGCCACCAGGTTCTCGATGAGGAGATACTCGAGCCCGACCACGCTCGCGTGAGCGGCGATCGCATGGAGGTCGCGCTTCAGCCCGTCCCAACGCTCGGCCCGGCGCTCGGGGTCGTTCCAGTCGGGCACGCTCATCGCACCGACATGGCCCCCGGCCGCTCGAGCTCCGAGCGCTGCGGTCAGATCGATGATGCTGCGGTACCACTGCACGGCGGCTTCACGACGTCCCTGGTCGGGATGCATGAGCAGGTCGAGCGAGTACGCAGCCAGCCCGGTGAAGGTGGCATGCGCCTGCAGGCCGTTGGCATCGAGTGCCGCGCGATGACGCTCGACGGCATCGCGCCCGCCGGCGAAGGTGTCGATGCCTTCAACGAGGTCGAGCGACAGCTCGACCAGGTCGAGCCCGAGATCGTTGCGTACGACAGACGCCCAGTCCGCCGGGCGAGGCCAGCGTTTGAGCGCGAAGCAGGTATTGATGCCCAGGTTGACCTTCATGCGCGCTCTCCCGAATGAGTGTTCGACGCACGCTCTGCTGCCTGCACCTCCCCTGCGCCGCTGTGGAGCGTGCTCGAGGAGACCGCTGCTCGGTAGCGGTCGTAGATCGACGCGTATCTGTCGTGATTGGCAGGATCTGGCTCGATCGGCACCTCGGGCCTGCAGGCGATCGTGACCGCCTGCGCTGGGTCGGCGTAGATGCCGACGCCCAGTCCGGCGAGCATCGCGACTCCCGAGGTGGTGGCGTCTCCCGGAATTCGTAGCACCGGGATACCCAGCACATCAGCCTTGATCTGATTCCAGACGCGCATCGAGGCCGGTCGCCCCGAGACACGCATCTCGGTGGCGGGAGTGCTCGCCGCACCGAGGCCCTCCACGTGCACGCGGATCGCGAAGGCGACGCCCTCGAGAGCCGCCCGAGCGAGGGATTTGCGGTCGTGCCGTAGCGACAGCCCGAGCATCGCGCCCCGGAGCGTGGGATCGTCACGCTCGCCGTCCCCCAGGACCGGGACGAAGACGAGGCCGTCCGATCCCGGGACAACGCTTGCCGCGTCGCGGTCGAGCCGCTCGAAATCGGCGCTGCGCAGACGCCCGGACCGGCCGCTGTATGCGAGCGACGCCAGCCAGTCCACCGCCTCGCCCGCGGTGTTGATCCCGACCTCGGTCACGTAGCCCTCCGGGCCGGTGGCGCTCGGATAGTGGGTCACGGCCAGGTCGGTCGCCGGCTCGCTGACCACCGTGTTGAGGCATGTCGAACTTCCGGCCATCTCGCTCAGCGGGCCGGGCGATGTGACCCCGGCTCCGAACGCGCAGGCGATGCTGTCGCCCGCCCCGGCAACGATCGGCACCGGCCGCGGAAGTCCGAAGCGCTGCACCAGCGCCGGCCGCAATGAACCGACGATGCTCCACGACGGGTGGGGGACCGGCAGCTGGGCGGGCACGAGACCCACCGCATCGACCAGCTCGGGTGCCCACTGCCGCTTGCGCAGGTTCAGGAGTGCGCTGGACGCGGCGATGGTCCAGTCGGTGACCACCTCGCCGGTGAGTGCCAGAGCGAGCAACTCGGTCGGTTGCAGAAACAGGCGGGCGGCCTCGAACACATCAGGCTCGTGGGCGCGAATCCAGAGGATCTTCGCGGCCACGTGAAATGCCGCGGGCACGTGACCCGTCAGGGTGTGCAGCGACGCGGCGCCGAAGGCTTCGCGCAGCCACTCGGCTTCCGCGACCGCGCGGTTGTCGCGGTATATGAGCCCCGGACGCAGCGGTGTGCCGTGGCCATCGATCGGAACCACCGATGGGCACTGGCCGGTCAGGCCGATCGCGTGGATGGTGTGCCCGCGGCCGAGCTGAGCGATGAGCGTGGCAAGCGCTGAAAGCGAGGACGATCGCCACCGCGCCGCGTCCTGTTCCGCCCACCCATCGCGTGGCGTCTGTGTCGCGTACGGTCGGCGTACCTCGAACAGCAACCCACCGGCGGTGTCATACGCGGTCGCCCGTGCGCCGGACGTGCCCACATCGACGGACACGAGCGTATCGGTCGCCGTCGTCGGCATGGCCACCCCGGGCTACCCGCGTACCAGCTGCTGGGCCTTGACCTTTTCGCCGTCGAGGGTGACCAGGGCGCCGTTCAGCGCGCCCGTCGAGTAATCACTGCCGGGGTTGATGACCACGGTGCGGCCGATCCGCCGGATGCCCGAGGACTCGTGGATGTGTCCGTGCAGGCCGAGCAGGGGCTGATATGCCTGCTCGGCGTCGCGCACCGCCGTGCTGCCCACCGCGACCATGCGCACCTGACCGAGGGTCGCCTGCACCTGGAGATTGGCGTCCAGGAGCGGCGCCTCGTCGAGCTGGGTGCCGAAGGGCGGCGCATGCAGGTTGAACACCGCGCGCTCCGGGTGCTCGAGGCCGGGCACCAGGGAATCGATGGTGGCGCGCATGTGGCTCTCGTCCTGCTCTCGATAGGTGTGCCACGGCGTGACGTTGGAGTACCCCCAACTGATCATCTCGTGGTCGTCGTCGAGCCATACCACCTTGCCCTCGTCATTCGTCCCCCATGGAGCGCCATCGAGCAAGGCTCCGAGCTCGGCGGGATCGTCGTTGCCGAGCATGAAGTAGAGCGGAATGCCGAGTGGACGGAGACGCGAGTCGGCGAGGTCGAGCCACTCCGTCAACCGCTCGCGCATCAAGCGCAGGAAGAGGTCGTCGAGGCCACCATTCGCCTCCCGTGCCTCCAGCTCGCCCGGTTCCGCTCGATACGGGTAGTACCCGTGGTCGGCGATGAGCTTCTCGAGGGCGATCAGCTCGGGCCCTTCGACGACGTCATAGTCGGTCCCGACGAATCGGCATTGCCAGCGCCCGCCTGGGGCGTGGACGATCGACTGAATGGCCTTGCCGGCGACGTCGCCACCGAGGATGAGCACGTTGGCCTCGTAGATCCTGGCGGCGTTGATGAACTTCCGGAAGCACACGCTCGATCCGTGCAGGTCGCTGACGAAGTACACCCTCGTCTTCGACACGTCAGCCCCTCGCCATGTCAGGCGGGCACCGCCTCACGGGCACGGCCGACGGCGCTCATGAACCTTCCGGCACGCTCGGGGTCCACGGCGTTCCAGGTGATGCCGTCACGTTTCAGACTGGTCCCGACGAAGACGCCGTCGGCGACCGCGAGGATCTCGCCCACGGTCTCTTCGCGCACACCCGTGTTCGCCAGGACCGGGATGTCCGGAACCGCTTCCTTGGCTTCGCGCAGTTCGGCCATGTGGGTCGCCGTGCCGGTGATCTGGCCACTGATGAGGATGGCGTCGACGCCCAGATAGGCGGCACTCCTCGCCCGGGTCGCGATCGAGCGATGTCCGAGGCTGCTCGCGAACTCCGGCGTGATGTTTGTGAACATGGCGACCGATCCCGCGCCGATCTGCTCACGGTACGCGGCGATGGCGCCGAAATCGGGCTGCATCAATCCGAGATCGCTCTCGAAGACGCCGGTGAACACCTCGCGGACGAACGACGCGCCAGTCGCCCGGGCGACTGCGAGGCTCGACATCGGGTCCCAGACCAGGTCGATGCCGAACGGTCGGGTCACGAGGTCGCGTACCTGACCGATGACGGCCGCCATCGCGGCAGCGACCTCCGGACCCACGCGCATCTGGTACGGCAGGTCCGCCTCGTTGCAGAAGAGGAACGCGTCGACTCCAGCGGCCTGCAGGGCGTCGAGGTCGCGCTCAACGCTGTCCACGAGGTGTCGCATCCCGGCCGCGCGGTCGTGCCGGGGGCGGCCGGGCATCGCCGGGAGGTGGAGCATCGCGATCACCGGCTTGTCCACGCCGAACAGGCGACGCAGCAGAGTCATGCCGGCCGGCGAACGTCGGTGAGCCGCGTCTTGCCGTTCTCCGTGGGGCGGAGCAGCGATGCCTCAGCGCCCGCGACCACAACCTCCACGCCGGCTTGCTCGATGCGCTCGATCTCCTCGGCGTCCGCGCTGCCATCGGTCACAACGGTCGAGACCTTGTCGATCGGCACCACGGTGCTCATCGCGACCGCGCCGAACTTCGAGCCATCGGCGATGACGATGATCCGCTCGGTGCGCTCAAGTCCCCCGCGGATCACGTCCGCGTCGCGATCGTCGAGCTCGGTGACCCCACGTCGCGCCGAGAGCCCAGCGGCGCCGATCACCGCGGTGTCGGTGTTGTAGCGGCGAACCGCCTCCACGGCCGTCGCCCCGATGCACGTCAGCTCGTCCTGGCGGACCAGCCCGCCCGCGATGATCACTCGAACATTGCGGGTGCCGAGCAGGCTTGCCACAGCAAGCGACGGTGTGATCACCATGAGGTCCTCGCGAACCGGGAGCAGGCGCGCGAAGTGCTCGACCGTGGTGCCGATGCCGAGGAACATGGCGCGCACTCCGACGGTCAGCTCGGCCGCCCGCTTCGCGATGACTCGCTTCTCTCGCGCGTGGTGGAGCGTGCGCGCATTTGCACCCACTTCGAAGGTTCGGACCAGGTGGGTGGTGGCTCCTCCGTAGGTACGGCGCACGAAGCCGTCACGCTCGAGGCGGCGCAGGTCGCGCCGGATGGTCATCTCGGAAACCTGGAAGTCGCGCGCCAGCGTGCTGACCTCTATGGCCTGGTCCTCCGCGACCCGCTCCAGCACCTTCAGGCGCCTCTCGACCGCTAACACGCTGTGCCTCTCCTCCGTGGACGACTTGGACGACTTGTCAATTTGTCGGGTCTTGACCGGAAGCTGTCCCTCCGTGTCCATGGGTCTCTTGACAGTGGTGTTCGATTCTGTTCAAACTCTGCCTGTTTTCGACGCGAGTGTCAAGCTGGGTGGCGGTCGGACCGCCGGAGGGTCGCCATGGCAACCGCGAGCAGGCTGTTCGTCCGCAACAGCACGGGTCTGGTGCGCTCTGCGTCGGCAGTCGATGCGACCATCTTCAACGCGGTCATCTCGGCACCGGTCGGGTCCACCATCGCGTACTCGATCTTCTTCGCGCTCGTCGCGTTTCCGGGTGCGGACGTCGTCGGCGTCCTCATCCTGGTTGCGGTGATCAACATCCCGGTGCTGATCATGTTCGCGCTGCTTGGGGCAAGCATGCCGAGAGTCGGGGGCGACTATGTCTGGGTCAGTCGCGTACTCTCACCACCGCTGGCCCTGATCTCCAACCTCTGCATGATCATGGGCGGTCTTCTCGGGGCCGCGTTCTTCGCGAAGTTCTTCTCGCTGCTTGCACTCGGCCCGGTGCTGGTTGCGCTGGGTTCGTTCGCCAACAACAACACGCTGATCAGCTGGGGGACGTCGTTCCAGACCAACAACAGCTGGATCCTGGGAGCGTCACTCTTCATGGTCGCGCTGCAGACGCTCATCCTCATCAGCGGTACCAAGGCAACCTTCCGCTGGCAAAACTACTCCTTCATCATCGCGATGGCGGGCACGCTGGTGGCGTTCATCGTGCTGCTCATCGGCAGCCAGGGCGACTTCTTCTCGCACTTCGACACCCTCAACAAGAGTTTTGGTGGCGGCAACGTCGCGGCGGTGATCAAAGGGGCGCCCGGAGCGGCGGCGGCGGCACCGAACTTCTGGAACCTCAGCGCGACCCTGCCGACACTCTTCTCGATCCAGGGTTTCATGATGTGGAACTTCTGGTCCGTGTACATGTCCGGCGAGCTGAAGTCCGCTTCGAACCGCCGCCGTCAGCTGTCGGTGATGTTCGGGGCGCTCGGGTGGGACACCGTCCTGCTGGTCATCGGCGTCCTGCTGCTCTTCCGGGTCGCGGGCTACAACTTCGTGTACGCGCTCAACTCCGCGGGCAATGCCGCGTATCACATCCCGTCCGGGCCGTTCTATCCCTTCCTCGCATCGCTGGTCTTCAACACGCCGATCCTGACCGTGATCATCATGGGCTCGTTCCTGTTCTGGTCCCTGCCGTCGATGATCGCGAACACCTTCATGCCGATCAGGTCCTTCTTCGCATGGTCGTTCGACCGGCTCATGCCCGAGAGCCTCGCCAACGTCAACGAGCGGACCCATTCGCCGGTCAACGCGATCATCGTCACCAACGTGATCATCGCCGCGCTGGTGATCTGGAGCGTATACGGGAACCAGTTCCAACTCGTGCTCGGGCTGATCGTTCTCGCCGGCTCTCTCGCGGTGATCATCGTCGGCCTGGCGGCAATCGCGCTGCCGAAACGACGACCCGACCTGTACCAGGCGTCGCCGGCCAACGTGAAATTCCTCGGAATACCGGTGCTCTACATCGTCGGCACGCTGTCGATTCTGGAATTCATCGGCATCATCGCCATCTCGTTCATCAATCCACTCTCGGTCATGAACGGCAACCGCGCCGACTGGTGGTGGATTCCGGCATGGCTCATCGCGCTGATCGTGGGCGGTGGGCTCCTCTACTACGTCCCGCGCTTCATCCGCGCTCAGCAGGGCGTGAACATCGGCTTTGTCTACAAGGAACTCCCTCCGGAGTGAGCGACTCTGCCCCCTGGCTGGAGGGCGGCCGGTGATCGCACCGGCCGCCCTTACCATGTCCAGATGCTGATCGGATCCTGCTGATGGCGGACCACGAGACGCCGATCCCTGCCGACATCCGTGACGAGGCGAATCGGCTTGCCGAAGCGGCGATGAGCCTCGGCCTCTCCGCCCGGCTCATCGGCGGGCTGGCGATCTGGCTGCGATGCCCGAGCGTTCGGTCCGGGCCGTTCGCGCGATCGTATGAGGACATGGACTTCGCGATCACCTCGGCAAGCAGCACGAGGTTCAAGGCATTGCTCATGACCCAGGGCTACATTCCGGATCAGTTCTTCAACGGCCTCCACGGCGCGACCCGCCTCTACTACAGCGAGCCCACCGGACGCTGGTCCCTCGACGTGGTGATCGACGAGCTGGCGATGTCGCACACGCTCGACCTGCGTGGACGGCTCGACGGGCCGGCGCCGACGATCACGCTCGCCGATCTTCTGCTCACCAAGCTCCAGGTGTGGGAGATCAACCGCAAGGATCTCGGCGACACGCTGTGTCTCCTCGCCGACCGCGCCCTGAGCAACGACGACTCCGACACGGAGGGGATCAGCCTCCCGCGGGTGCGCTCGGTCCTCGGCAAGGACTGGGGTTTCTGCCACACCGTCCTCCGCAATACGCAGAAGGTCGCGGCGTTGTGGTCGCAGGAGCGGCTGCCCGGGGCGGCGCACGATGTCGCAGCCCAGGTCGCCGCCTTGCAGCAGGCGATCGAGGACGCACCGAAGTCCCGTGCCTGGCGGCTCCGCAGCCGTCTCGGTGAACGAGTCCGCTGGTACGAGACACCCGAGGAGGTCAAGCACTGACGGCGGTGGCGCGGGCACTAGACTTCCATCCGTGCCCCACACGAGCGCGGTTTTCGTCATCAATTCGCAGGAACCGCACACGCTCGACTTCGACAAGGGGACGGGTGTCGACTACGGACGTCTCACACTCTCGAAGACGTTCATCGGGGCGATCGAGGGCGGCAGTACCGTGGAGATGCTCTACACGCGGACGCCCGGTGAGAACGGGTCGTTCGCGGGCGCGGGGTACGTGGCTCTGGAGCGCATCTCGGGCAGCGTCGACGGCCGTCGTGGCAGCTTCGCGCTGCTGCACATCTCGACTGTTCTCGGAAACGAGCCGCCGTTGAGCCGATATCTCATCTCACCCGGCTCCGGGACCGGTGACCTGGCAGGACTGTCGGGTGTGGGGCTGATCACGATTGACGACGACGGCACGCACACGCTCCACCTCGATTACGAGCTCGGCTGAGCCTCTGGAGTGGTGTCATCGAGCTGAGCGGGAAGGTCACCGTCGTCACTGGTGGAGCGAGCGGGATCGGCGCCGCTTCATGCCGGGCGCTCGCCGCCGCGGGTGCGCGGGTTGCCGTGGTCGATCGCGACTGGGATGGTTGCCGGGCCGTCGCCGCCGAGGTTGGCGGGATCCCGGTCAGGACCGATGTCAGCGACGAGGAGTCGGTGAACGCGATGATCGCCGAGGTTGCCGGCCGCCTCGGTCCGGTCGACATCTGTTTCAGCAACGCCGGGGTGGCGACCGGCGGCGACATCCTGACCACGGAGCCCGAGGTCTGGAACGAGCAGTGGGCGATCAATGTCATGGCCCATGTGTACGCGGTCCGCGCGGTGCTCCCGGGAATGCTCGCCCGGGGCGGCGGGTATCTCGTGCACACAGCGTCGATGGCCGGGATCCTCACCAGTCATGGCAACGTCACCTACACCGCGACCAAGCATGCGGTGGTGGGTCTCGCTGAGTGGCTGTCGATCACGTACCACCATCGCGGCGTACGCGTGTCATTGATCGCGCCGCTGGGCGTGAGGACGCCGATGCTCGAGGCCGCCGACCCAAGATTCGCATCCGCTGTGGCCGGTCCGATCAAAGAGGCCGGCTACGTCGCGGGACTCGTCGTCGAAGCCATCCGCGAGGAACGGTTCCTGGTGGTCTCCGACCCGATCGCGGAGACCTGGATGCATCGCAAGTCGGACGACCCCGAGCGCTGGCTCCAGGGCATGCGCAGGGTGCAGCAGCAGCTGGAAGCGGAGGCTCCGGCTGAGTCAGCTCCGGGGTCCTCGAGCTGATGGTCGCAGCACGATGTCGACGTCGACCGTGTACCAGCGTCCGGCGATTCCAGCCGGCGCTGGCTCGATTGAGGGATCGTGCGCGACGAACGCTCGGATGAGCGACGGTTTGACGCCGAACACGACGTCCGATTCCAGGTACGGGCTCTCCGAGTCGAAGATGTGGGTCGTCACCTTGACGAACCCGGCGGCGGACACCATGCAGTGGATGTGCGCCGGCCGCCATGGATGCCGTCCAGTCACCTCGAGCATCTTGCCGACCGGACCGTCCGTCGGAATCGGGTAGTCCACCGGCCTCACCGTGCGGAACGCGAACGCGCCGGCGTCGTCGGTGCGAAACCGGCCTCGAAGGTTGTCCGGCGGCTGGGCATCGTCCTGCACCGCGTAGAGGCGATTGGTCGCGTTCTGCCAGACGTCGACGGTGGCGCCGGCCACCGGACTGCCGTCGGTATCGCGCACGTGACCGCTGACCAGCAGCGGTTGGGCGCCGAGATCGTCGGTGATCGCGTCGCCGTTGCTTCGCCAGGGCGCATCCTCGACGTAGAACGGTCCGAGCACCGTCGATTCGGTCGCACTGCCCGCGGCATCGTGGTTGATCAGATCGACGAGCATCGAGACCCCGAGGGTGTCGGAGAGCAGGATGAATTCCTGGCGGCGGTCGGTGCACGTCTGCCCGACCTCGGTGAGAAAGCGAATGGACGCCATCAACTCGGCCTCGGTGAGCGCGTGTTCGATCGCGAACGCATGGAGGTGGCGGATCAGGCCGCGAACCAGCTCACGCAGCCGGGGATCAGCGGTGTGCTCGACGCTGTCGACCGCCTCCCGCGTCAGGTCATTCGCGGTGGTGACGTCAGCTGTCACGTCGTCGCCCATTCGTAGCCGACGTAGTTCTCGGCGAGGCTCGTCGACGCCGCGCGCGAATCGACGGTATAGGCGAGCTGCGCCAGCTGCAGCTGCACCTGGTAGGCGTCGCTGTCCGGAAAGCGATGGAGCATCGAGGTCATCCACCACGAGAAATGCTGCGCTCGCCAGACTCGGCGCAGACAGTCGGAAGAGTACGCGTCGAGCAGGTGCATGTCGCCGCTGCCGAAGAATTCGGCCACCGCGCGCGAGAGAACGCTGGCGTCACGGAGCGCGAGATTCATCCCCTTGGCCCCGGTGGGAGGCACGATGTGCGCGGCGTCACCGCTCAGGAACAGGCGACCGAACTGCATGGGCTCGACGACGAAGCTGCGCATCGCCGAGATGCCCTTCTCGGTGACGGGACCCTCGGCGAGCACCCAGCCGACGGCCGCAAGCCTGGTCTGCAACTCGGCCCAGATGCGCGCGTCGGACCAGTCTCCGATGCGCTCATCGGCGGCCACCTGGAGGTACAGGCGGCTCACGGTCGGAGACCGCATGCTGAGCAGCGAGAAGCCGCGCTCGTGGTAGCAGTAGATCAACTCCTCACTCGAAGGCGGGACGGTGGCGAGGATGCCAAGCCAGGAGAACGGATACTCGCGTTCGTACGCCGTCAGCACCCCTGCGGGGATGCTGTCGCGCGACACGCCGTGGAATCCGTCGCACCCGGCGATGATGTCGCAGTCGATGGTCATGCTCGCGCCGTCGAGCAGGAAGCTGACCGACGGCTGTGCGGACTCCAGGTCGTGCAATCGCACCTCGCTGACCTCGAACAGGATCGGGTGGCCGGCAGACAGGCGGATCGCGATCAGGTCCTTGACGATCTCCTGCTGTCCGTACACGGTGATGCCGCGTCCACCGGTGAGCGCGCCGAAATCGATGCGGTGGTCGTCACCGCCGAAACGCAGGCGGATGCCGTGGTGCACGAGACCCTCGCTGCGCATCCGCGCTCCAACGCCGGTGGCGTCAAGCAGATCCGCGCTCCCCTGTTCGAGCACGCCGGCGCGCACGCGCTGCTCCACGTACGCCCGCGCGCGTGACTCGATCACGATCGACTCGATGCCCTCGAGGCTCAGCAGATGGGCGAGCATCAGCCCGGCGGGACCTGCTCCGATGATCGCAACCTGCGTGCGCATGCCTCGAGGAGCCGTCTAGAACGGGAACGGCCGGCGGCCGCGCTGCACGGTGATCCAGCGCATCTCGGTGAACTCGTCCAGCGCGTAGGTGCCGCCGAAACGGCCCCATCCACTGTCCTTCACGCCCCCGAACGGCATCTGCGGCTCGTCGTGCACGGGCTGGTCGTTCACGTGCACGATCCCTGCTTCGATCCGGCTCGCGAGCGCGGTACCGCGGTCGGGATCGCTCGTGATGATGCCCGATGCGAGCCCGTACGACGTGGCGTTGGCGCGGGTCACCGCGTCGTCCTCGTTGTCGACCACCTCGAGCGTGGCCACCGGCCCGAACGTCTCCATCCGGTCCAGGTCGGAGTCCGCGCTGACGTTGGTCACCAAGGTGGGCTGGAAGCACGGTCCGGTAGCTGCACCGCCGGTCAATACCCGAGCCCCGCTCGCAACCGCAGCGTCGACGCGGCGCTGCACCGTCTCGAGTGCCGCGGGGTTGATGAGCGGCCCGATGATCGTGTCCATCTCCTTCGGATCGCCGACCTTGAGGCCCGCGGTCTTGCGCGTGAGCGCGTCGATGAACGCGTCGGCGATGGGGCGCTCGACAATGATGCGACGCGCTGACATGCAGATCTGCCCCTGGTGGAGAAAGGCGCCGAACGCTGCGGCATCCACCGCGTACTCCAAGTCCGCGTCAGACAGCACGATGAGTGGATTCTGGCCGCCGAGCTCCAGGACCACGCGCTTGAGGTGGCGTCCGGCCGCTTCTGCAAGACGCCGCCCGGTCGCGGTCGATCCCGTGAAGTTGAGACGCCGCACCCGCGGGTCCTCGACCAGCTCGTCCCCGATCGGCGCGGCCTCCCCGGGGGCGTGCGTGACGATATTGAGCACGCCGTCGGGCAGCCCCGCATCTGCGAAGATCTCGCCCCAGACCAGCCCGCCGCTGAAGGGCGACTCCTCCGACGGCTTGAGCACCACGGTGTTGCCGCAAACAAGTGGCGCTGCAATCGAACGCGCGGAGAGGATCAGCGCAGCGTTCCACGGGGCGATGGCGCCGACGACGCCCACCGGCCTCCGCACCGCCATGGCGACCGCACCAGGCATGTCCGACGGAATGATCTGACCGATCGGTGCGTAGGCGGCACCGGCGGCCTGCCGGAAGAGCCCGGGGACGAATCCCATCTGGAACATGCCGAAGCCGAAGCTGCACCCGGTCTCACGCGCGAGCCATCCGACGATCTCGTCGCGCCGGCTCTCGAGCAGGTCGGCGGCCTTGAGAAAGATGCGCTGACGTTCGGCGGCGGGGGTCTGCGACCAGGCGGGAAAGGCGGCCGCGGCTGCGTCAATCGCCAGGCGCGCATCGGCACGGGATCCGGCGGCAACACGAGCGACGACGTCGCCCGTGAAGGGGTCGAGGTCATCGAACATGCGGGCGTCAGCGGCTTCAACCCAGTGGCCGCCGATGAATTGCCTGCACTCGCGCACACTGCCGTTGACAGTCGTGGTCATCATCCCGTCCTCCAATTCCTGGACTCATGCACTGGTTGTCGGTTCGCCCGCATCGGAAGGTGCCTGCCTCTCGAGCTTTCGTAGTGTGTAGCCGACCGGGAGCAGCCGCAACTGCAGCCGCCGGTCGATGGTGCCCCAGATCCCGTAGGGGAGAAAGAGGGCAAAGGCGATTGCGGTGGCCCCAAGACCGACGAAGTACCAGGCGCCGCTGTCGCCGAATTGCGCCTGGATGAGATAGAAGATGATCGCGCCGATGATGGGGCCCTCGAAGGTGCCGAGCCCGCCGACCAGCACCATGAAGAGCATGTATGCGGTCCACTGCACGCCGAACACCGAGTTGGTCTGGATGAAGAGCGTGTTGGCGAGGTAGAGGGCCCCGGCGATGCCGCACCCGACTGCGGCAACAACGAACAGGACTCGCTTCGAACGAACAACGTTGACGCCGAGTGACGCCGCAGCCTCCTCATCATCGCGGACCGCCTGCAGTGACGTCCCGATGCGGCGGCGAAGCAGGATGAACACCAGACCCAGCAGGACGGTCGCGCATGCGAGCGTCAGCCAGAACGTGTACGCCTGCCGGTATCCGGGCGCGAACACATCGAGCCCATTGAGTGAGACGCCCGTACCGCCGCCCAGCCCCGTATCGAGGGTCACCAGAATGCCGAACACCTCGGCGAGCACCCACATGCCGATCGCGAATTGGCCGCCACGAAGACGCAGCATGATCAGCGATGCCGGGATCGCCACCGCACCCGCTCCCAGCCCCGCCACGACCATCGCGAGGTACGGGGTGAACCCGTGCTGTGTCAGGAAGATCGTGCCGTAGGCGCCAAGTCCGATGAACGCCTGCTGGCCGACGGAGATGAGACCGCCATACCCTGCCAGCGCGTTCCACATGACGGCGAGGATGACGAAGATCAGGAGTGCGGTCAGCTGCTCGGTGACGTCGGCGCCGAACAGAAACGGGACAATCGCAAGCACGGCGATGACAGCGATCGTGGCCACCCCGGTCGCGATCGACACCCGCGTCCAGCGCTGGACGCGGAACCCACCCGGGAGCGGCGCGCCGCGAGCGTGGATCACAGTGCGCGGCCTCTGCGATCGAGGATGCCACCGCGCGGCGAGGCCAGCACGGCGAGAAAGACGAGATGACCGAAGAGCACGAAGTACTGCGGATTCACCTGCGCTCCGATCACCTGGGCCACGCCGAGCACGATGCCACCGAGCAACGTCCCCCACGGTGATCCGAAGCCGCCGATAACCACGGCCTCGAAGGCGAAGATCAGCTGCGTCGGTCCGGTCGACGGGTTGAAGGTCTGGCGGATGGCAAGGAAGATCCCACCCAGCCCGGCAATCGCGACGGCGATCGCCGTGGCCTTGGCGTACACCGAGCGTGCGTTGATGCCCACCAGCTCCGCAACCTCGGGGTCCTCCGCGGTGGCGCGCATCTGACGTCCCGCGGTGGTGCGCGAGAGGAAGAGTTGCAATCCGGAAAGGACGATCACGGCGGTCGCCAGGGTCAGGACGCCGAAGATCGATATCGACAAACCGCCGAACGAGACGCTCGACGTCGCCAGGGCACCGGTGCTGCTCAGCAGGGAGTGGTCATCAGGCGAGAAGACCTGCAGCAGGACGTTCTGGATGACGATGGCGAGACCAAACGTGGTCAGGAGCGGCACCAGGAGTCCGGCCCGCCGGCTCCGCTCCAGAAGCAGCACATACATCGCGTAACCCGCGACCCACATGACCGGCACGACGAGCAGCGCCGCGAGCCACGGCGGAATCGGGGTCTGATTGACGATGACCCAGATCAGGTAGGCACCGATCACGGCGATGTCGCCGTGGGCGAGGTTGATGATGCGCATGACCCCGAACATCAGCGACAACCCGCAGGCGAGCAGTGCGTAGAAGCCGCCGAGCAGGACTCCCTGGAGGAGGACGTTCACCCAGTTCACGGTTCGGACCCGACATTCGAGGGCTGGCGCACGCCGAAGTACGCCGCGGTGATCTGCTCGCGGGTCAGCGCTGACGACTTGCCCTCGAGCACGATTTCGCCGTGGAGCATGCAGGTCACGCGCGTTGACACCGTGAGGGCGCGTCCCAGGTCCTGTTCGACGATCACCACTGTGGTGCCGCTGCTGATGAGTCCCCGCAGCGAGTCGTAGACCGAGGCGACAGCCATCGGGGCAAGCCCGAGTGAGACCTCGTCGAGCAGGATCAGGCGCGGGTTGCACATCAGTGCACGACCGATGGCGGTTGCCTGCTGTTCACCGCCGGAAAGCGTGGCCGCTCGTTGCCGGCGCCGAGGCTGGAGCATCGGAAAGATCTCGAACACACGATCCACGGTCCAGGCGCCTTCGCGCCGGCGGGCCCCCGCGATGCTGAGGTTCTCCTCAACGGAGAGGCCGGGAAACAACCGCCTGCCCTCGGGAACCAGCGCGATGCCGAGCCCGACGCGCTTGTGGGCCGGCACCCTGGTGATGTCGACGCCGTCGAAGATGATCGTGCCGGCCGCGGGGCGATGCGCTCCTGCGATCACACTGAGCAGCGTTGTCTTGCCCGCACCGTTGGCGCCTACCAGCGCGCGGGTCTCACCCTCGTCGATGGTGAGTGACACCCCTCGCACGGCCTTGAGCAGACCGTACTGAGCATCGACCGACCGCACCTCGAGCAGGCTCACGTGACCGCCGCGCCGAGATATGCATCGATGACCGCCGTGTCTGCGAGGACGTCGTCGGGGATGCCGTCCGCAATGATCTTCCCGGCGTCGAGGCAGATGAGTCGATCGATCGCCTGGACCAGGATGTGCACGATGTGCTCGATCCAGATGAGCGCAATCCCAGCCCTCCGGAGTTCCTTGATGGTGCTGACCAACTCGATCGCCTCGCTGTCCGTGAGGCCACCGCCGATCTCGTCGAGGAACACCACCTTTGGATCGGTGGCAAGGGCGCGTGCGAGCTCCAGGCGCTTGCGATCCAGAAGGCCGAGATCCGCCGCCCGGCGGTTGGCGACACCCACGAGATCGCACGTCTCGAGGACATCGACGGCGCGTTCGTACGCGGTGGTGCGGCGATGGGCGGCTCCGAGCAGCGCACCAACGAGCACGTTCTCGAACACCGTCATGCCCGTGAAGGGGCGCGGAATCTGGTGCGTCCGTGCGATGCCGAGCCGGCAGCGGCGATCGGCGCGCAGGCCGGTGACGTCGTTTCCCTCATAGCGAACGCGGCCCGAGGTCGGACGGATCGAGCCCGCGAGAATGCTCAGCAGCGTCGTCTTGCCCGCGCCGTTGGGTCCGACAACGCCAACCGACTCCCCGGGCGCGAGTTGAAAGTCAACGCCCTCCAGGACCACGAGCGCGCCGAAGCGTTGGGCGATGCCGGTGGCCTCGAGCAACGGGGTCGACATCGGCACGACGATACGCGCCCGCAGTTAGCTGTAAGAGGTCAGTTTCGCGGCCACAGGGACGTTGGGATCGCTTGAGTTCTCGCAGATCACGAAGTTGATCGGATAGGCGGTTCCGGGAGTCGCAACCCACTGTCCGCCGATGATCGGTGTCGCGACGACGTTGGGATTCGGCCCGGTTCCCCAGGCGAGATGACCGAGCGGGGTGTCCACCGCCACGCTCTTCATCGCGGTCGCCACCGCCAGTTTGTCCTTGGGATTGCCGCTCGCCTTGAGGGCGGCTGCGGCAACATCGAAAAGCGCAAGGCTCGCGCCCGCCTGCTGGTTCCACTCCTTGCCCGAGCTTGCCTCGTACCCGCTCGCCAGATTCGCGGAGGAGATGCCGGTAAGCGACGAGGAATACGGCCAGGTCGGAGCCCAGTAGACACCACTGGCGAGACCGTTGCCGATCGAGCCCAGCGACTGCACCTGAGACGGGAAGAGACCGGTCTTGGCGATCTGGGCGATCTTCGGCTTGTATCCCTGCTGCGCGGCCTGCTCCCAGAACGTGACGAAGTCCGGCGGTATCGGGAACGTGTTGAAGATCTCGCAGTTGTGACTCTTGAAAAGAGAGATCTGGGCGGTGTAATCGGTTGTGCCGTCCGCGTAGGCGCCCGGGTCGACGATGGTGTAGCCGGCCTTCTTGAGCAGGGGCCCGAGAGCGCCGCGGATTGCGTTGCCGTCCGCGTCGTTGGGCCACATCACCCCGACAACCTTGTTGGTCGGCACCTGCGGCCAGAGATGCGTGTACGCGCTCGCGAATTGAGCGACACCGAACGAGAAGTGAAATGTCCACTTGAAGGGTACCGGCGCGGCGGGGTTGGTCTGGCGTCCGAAGTACCACGCCTCCCAGGGCACGATCGTCGAGACGCACGGCACCCCGGCGGCCTCGGCGGCGTCGGATACAGGATTCACGGTCTCAGGCGTCGAGGTGGTGAGGATGAGGTCGACGTTCGAGCTGTTGATGAGATCGGCGGCGGCCTGCGCGGACCGGGGTCCCGACTGGCTGTCCTCGGTGATGATCTCCACCGAGTACTTCTTGCCACCGATGGTGAGGCCGCTCGCGAACGCTTTACGCGCCAGGGAGACGACGTACGGATCCGGCTCACCGAAACCGGCGGCCGCACCGGTGAGCGGGCTGACGTACCCGATCTTGATGGTGCCAACGCTGGCGGTTCCGCCCGTGGTGCCGAGCGAACCACACGCCTCGAGGAGGCCGCCGCCGACCAGGGTGAGCGAGCCGGCGCCGAGCGCCTTGAGGACGTCGCGACGCGACAGCTGGTGACCGGCTATCAGGCTCCCGACGATATCGACGCCGCCTGTGTTGACGAGGGCGTCCTCCTGGGACATGGCTAGCACCCCGCACTTACCCTATGGCCGATTTGTTCGCATAGCGAACCGGCGTTCTCTGAATGAACGTAGCATATTGTTGCAGGGCCGGGCAACTCCCCGGCCAGGTGCCGTTGGCTGGTGCAAAACGCTAAGGTTCGAGGTACGAGTGTGCGCTACGCGAACATGTTGATCCGCAAGCATGGCTGAGATCGTCTCGCTGCCCGAGGGCATCGCCGCGGTCGTCAACGATGGCGACACCCTCGTCATGGAGGGGTTCACCCACCTCATCCCATTTGCGGCCGGTCACGAGATCATTCGTCAGCGCCGCCGTGATCTCACCCTGGTTCGCATGACCCCGGACCTCATCTACGACCAGCTGATCGGCATGGGGTGCGCGTCGAAGCTCATCTTCTCGTGGGGCGGAAACCCCGGTGTGGGTTCCCTGCACCGATTCCGGGACGCGGTCGAGAACGGCTGGCCGCTGCCGCTGGAACTCGAGGAGCACAGCCACGCCGGGATGGCGAACCGCTATCTCGCCGGCGCGAGCGGCCTTCCATTCGCCGTGCTGCGCGGCTACGTCGGCACCGACCTTCCGGCGCAGACCGATACCATCCGACCGATCACCTGTCCATTCACGGGCGAGGTGTTGACCGCGGTTCCAGCGCTGTCACCAGACGTGACGATCATCCACGCGCAGCGTGCCGATCGGAAAGGCAACGTGCAGATGTGGGGCATCCTCGGCGTGCAGAAGGAGGCGGTGCTGGCCGCGAAACGGTCGCTCATCACGGTGGAGGAGATCGTCGACAGCCTTGATCCCAAGCCCCAGGAGGTCGTGCTCCCCTCCTTCGCGACCACCTTCGTCGCCGTCGCCTCGGGCGGGTCGCACCCGTCGTATGCGCAGGGATACTCCTTACGGGACAATGCGTTCTACACGGAGTGGGACGCGATCAGCAAGGATCGCGACACCTTTCTGCGCTGGATGGACGCGAACGTGTTGCAGACGGAGTCGGTCGCTTGACCAGTGCGTACACGTCCGACGAGATGATGACCGTCGCGGCCGCGCGACAGCTGCACAACGGCACGGTGTGCTTCGTCGGCATCGGGCTGCCCAGCACCGCGGCGAACCTCGCTCGTGTCACCAGCGCACCGGACGTCGTGCTCATCTACGAATCGGGCACGCTCGGAGCCAAACCGGACCGGCTGCCGCTCTCGATCGGCGACGGCATCCTCGCCGAGACCGCTGACGCCGTGGTCAGCGTTCCGGAGGTGTTCAACTACTGGCTGCAGCCGGGAAGGATCGACGTCGGCTTCCTCAGTGCTGCCCAGATCGACCGCTACGCCAACATCAACACCACCGTGATCGGCGCCGACTATCACCATCCCCGGGTGCGGCTTCCCGGTGCGGGTGGTGCTCCCGAGATCGCGGCGTCGTGTCGCGAAGTCGTTGTGGTCCTCCGTCAGACACCGCGAACGTTCGTCGACCGCGTCGACTTCATCACATCGGTGGGCTTCGGCAGTGGATCCGGCGACCGGCAGCGCCTCGGTCTGACCGGATCCGGACCCCAACTTGTGATCACCGACTTCGGCATCCTGTCGCCCCATCCGGAGACATGCGAGCTCACCCTGGTCAGCGTCCACCAGGGGTTCAGCGCAGAGGACGCGCGAGCCGCGACCGGGTGGCCGCTCGCGGTCGCGTCCGACATCGCCACCACGGATCCACCAACCGACGAGGAGCTCATGGTGCTGCGCCGCCTCGAGGCGACCAAGGGCGCGTGAGCGCGGAGGTCTTCGTCCTCGACGCGGTGCGCACGCCGATCGGCCGGCACGGTGGAGCGCTCGCCGGGGTGCGTCCCGATGACCTCGCCGCGGGTGTCATCGCCGAGCTCGTGCGGCGCAGTCCGTCACTCGATCCCGCAGAGGTCGGCGACGTCGTCTTTGGCGATGGCAACGGCGCCGGCGAGGACAATCGCAACCTTGCGCGCATGGCGCTGCTTCTCGCGGGTGTGCCACCGTCGGTGCCGGGCACGACCGTCAACCGGCTCTGCGGCTCGGGACTCGAGGCGGTCATCGCCGCCAGCCGGGCGATCGCGGTCGGCGACCACTCGCTCTGCATCGCCGGTGGCGTCGAATCGATGAGCCGCGCACCCTGGGTGATGCTCAAACCGGAACGCGGATACGCGCGCACCAACGAGACGCTGTACTCGACGACGCTCGGGTGGCGCATGGTCAATCCGCGCATGCCCGCCAACTGGACCATCTCACTTGGTGAGGGCGCGGAGGTGCTCGCGTCGAAGTACTCGATCAGCCGTGAGGAGCAGGATGCGTT
>JBAPOS010000209.1:0-6409 GCA_049279755.1 Candidatus Dormiibacterota bacterium
GGACGGGTCGGCGGTGACCAACGGCGGTGCGACGTGCGACCTGAGCAGCATCCGCCGGAATCTCTGGAGCGGAGTCATCGGCAGCTGGCGGGCGGAGCCGCGAGCGAAGTACCTCTCGACGTAATACTGCCCGAAGGTCAGGATCGACGTCATCACCAGATACCAGATGCTCGCGACGATCAGCAACTCGACGATCCTGAAGTTCGAGTTGGAGATCTCTTCCTGTATGTAGAAGAGTTCCGCGACTGTTGCGATCGATGCGAGTGAGGACGTCTTGAGCATCGATATGGTTTCGTTGCCGGTCGGGGGGATGATGACCCGCATCGCCTGGGGCAGCACGATCCTGCGCATCACGCGAACGCGCGTCATGCCGAGCGCCTGCGCCGCCTCAGTCTGGCCGTGATCAACCGAGATGATGCCCGCTCGCACAACCTCCGACATGTACGCAGCCTCATTGAGCCCGAGGCCGAGGACCGCGGCGAGGAACGGGGACACGATGTTGTTGGTCTGACCGACCCACTCCACGTGCGTGAACGGGATGCCCAACCTGATGAAAGGAAGGATGGTCGCGATGTTGTACCAGAAGAAGATCTGCACCAGCACCGGTGTACCGCGGAAAAACCAGATGTAGAACCAGCTCACAGTTGAGACCACCGGGTTCACCGAGAGGCGCATCACGGCGAGCAGCACTCCCAGGGCGATGCCGATCACCATCGCCAGCACCGTCAATTCGAGAGTCACGAGGATTGCTTCGAGGATGCGGGGAAAGAACAGATACTGTCCGACCGCATCCCATTTGAGGTCCGGCGCGGAGGCGAAGGTGTAGACGAACGCTACCGCCGCGGCGAGCACGACCACTGCCGCCACCCACCGCCAAGGGTGACGGAGGGGAATCGCTCGTATCACTTCCGGCCGCACCCCTGTGCCCGCCCTCCGGGCGGGGCCGGGAATGCCGTCGGATCCCACGCTCATCGTTGGCGGGCGCGCGTCAAGCGATCACGGGTGCTCGGACGATCTCAATACGCGGGCACGCAGCTGGAGCCCACCGGGTTGTTGTCGTTCAGACCAACCTGTGAGCTGGTGACCGCGCCGTCCTGCACGCCCCATTTGGTGAGGACGGTGGCGTAGTAGCCACCCGTGATCAGATATTTGATCGCATCCTGGACGGCCTGCTCCAGTCCGGTGGACTTCACCATTGCGACCCCATAGGGATAGACACTGCACGCGGTGCCGCTGATCTGGAGCATGCCTGTCTCCTGCTTGACCTGGTAGTCGGCCACCGGCTGGTCCGCCCACCCAAAGTCGGCACGCCCGGACAGCAACGCGGCATTTGCAAGCGTCTGCGTCGAAAAGCTCGAGACCGTGATGTTCGCCTTCCCCGCGGCGCTGCAGTGGTTGGTATCGCCGGCGATCTTGATGCCACCCGGCTTCATCCCCATGTAGCCCCACGCATCGGACTCCTCGGTGGTCCCGGCCTCCACGGCGACGGTGTGGCCGCACATGTCGGCGGCTGTCGAGATCGTCGGTCCGCCAACCTTCACCAACCAGGCCTCGCCTGCCTGGTAGTAGGTGACGAAGTCGATTCCGGAGGCCTCGCGGGCGCTGGTTGGTGTGAAGCTCGAGAAGCTCATCTGGTACTTGGGCGGGCTTTCCTTGAGCGCGGGGATGATGTCCGCGAAGGTGACGTTGTCGATCTGGCAGGTGACGCCGAGCACTGCGCAGACTTCCTTGGCGAGATCGAGATCCCAGCCGACGAGATTACCTGTGGCGGCGTCGACACTCTCGTTGGGAGCGTACGACGCGTCGGAGGCGATCTGAAGGGGTTGGGCGCTCTTCACGGCGGCGGGGACCTCCGCCGCGATGCTCGCCTGGACCGACGGGCCCGAAGAGGCCGCCGCGCTGGTGGGCGGGGGAGTGCTGCTCGAACCGCCGCACGCGGCAATCAGCGCTGCGGGGAAGAGGAGTGCGATTCCTGCGCGACGCGAGGCTGTGACCGTGCGACCCATGCGTGACCCCCAGAAGCCGAGAACTGAATAGGTGGGCGCCATTGTGGACTTTCGCCCCGACCATGTCCACAGACACCACGACCAATCAAGTGAGACGCGATCCGCTGGCTCGCCTGGCCGCAGACAGTGGCTTTTCGCGGATCCGGGCTGGCAGGTGCGGTAATCCACCAGACTCAGGCTTGCACTTGCGCCTCGCGCGCGCAAACGAATCCGCTTGACCCTTCCCATGAGCGAATGCCAGCATGAGGCCGCCGTCGTTCGCCTTTCGTCCGGGAGGATGTCCATGACGCAGCCGGTGGCGTTGACTATCAACGGAAGGCCGAGGGAGGACCGGGTCGAGCCGCGGCTTCTTCTCGTGCACTACCTGCGTGAAGTGGCCGGACTCACCGGGACTCATATCGCGTGCGACACCAGCCAGTGCGGTGCCTGCACCGTGCTCATCAACGGCGAAGCGGTGAAATCGTGCAGCGTCTTTGCCGTGCAGGCAGCCGGCAAGCAGGTCACCACCATCGAGGGGCTGGCCGCGGATGGGACCCTTCACCCCGTGCAGCAGGCCTTCTGGAACGAGCACGGCCTGCAGTGCGGTTTCTGCACACCCGGTTTCATCATGGCCGCCGCCTACCTACTGAAGCAGAACCCGTCGCCGACCGACGATGAGATCGATCGGGGCCTCGAAGGCAACCTTTGCCGCTGCACCGGTTACGAGAACATCAAGAAAGCCGTTCGATCCGCGTCGGCGGCGATGAACGGTGGAACCGCCGAGATGTCCGGTCATCGGGCGGGAGCCGCCGCGGTTCCGGTGGAGGGCTAGCCATGGCTGTCACGTCCATGATCGGCGCCCGCATCCAGCGTCGCGAGGACCCTAAGCTGATCACCGGGCACGGCAACTACATCGACGACGTCAACCTGGTGAACATGGCGCACATGTCGGTGGTGCGCAGCCCGCACGCACACGCCCGGATCCGCTCCATCGACACCTCGGCAGCGTTGGCGGCGACGGGGGTGGTCGCGGTCCTCACCGCCACCGACTTCAAGGGCGTCATCCTCGGGCCGCTTCCGGTCACCAACTCGTTTGTCGCCGACAAGAAGCAGGTGCCCGAGCAATTCCCGATCGCAGCCGAGGAGGCCGCGTATGCCGGGGAGCCGGTCGCGGTGGTGATCGCCGATGATCGCTACCTGGCCGACGATGCCGCCCAGCTGGTTGTTGTCGACTACGAGCCGCTTCCCGCGGTGATGGACATCGAAAAGGCCATGGTGCCGGGGAGCCCGCTGGTGAAGAGCGACCGCCCGGACAACATCGGCTGGGACGCAGCATTCCCCAGCGGCGACATCGATGCGGTGTTCGCGGAGGCTGAGGTTGTCCTCAAGCAGCGCATCGGTCAGCAGCGAGTCTTTCCGACCGCGATGGAGACCCGCGGTTGCGTCGCCGACTACATCCCTTACGACAACCGATGCACCCTCTGGACCTCGACGCAGGTGCCCCACTTCATCAGGCTGTTCGTGGGAGGCGCGCTCGGTGTCCCCGAGTCGCAGTTCCGGGTCGTCAGCCACGACGTGGGCGGCGGTTTCGGCGCGAAGCTCCGGCCGTACCCTGAGGAGTACCTCGCCACGGCCGCATCGAAGATCACCGAGCGACCGGTGAAGTGGATTGAGGACCGGACCGAGAGCCTGCAGGCGACGACACACGGACGCGGGCAGATCTTCGACGTTGAGGTCGCGGCGAAGCGAGACGGCACGATGCTCGGTCTGCGGTTCACGCAACTCCTCGACATCGGTGCATACCACGGCGTTTTCAGCGCGTTCCAGGTGGTCGCCTGTCTCCTCGGTGGCGGCTGCTACGACTTCAAGGCCATCCACGCGCGGAGCATCGGCGTCTTCACCAACCGCATGTCGACCGACCCCTATCGGGGTGCCGGCCGTCCCGAGGCGACCCACCTGATCGAGCGAGTTGTCGACCTGGTCGCCCGCGAGCTCGGCATGGATCCGGCGGAGGTCCGGCGCAAGAACTTCGTCAAGTCCTTCCCGCACACCAACAACTTCGGGCTGGTCTACGACTCGGGGGACTACGAGAAGACCCTCGATCGAGCGATGGCCAACATCGACTATCCGGCGCTACGCAAGCGTCAAGAGCAATTGCGCGCCCAGGGCCGCTACACGGGCATCGGGTTCAGCACCTACGTCGAGATCTGCGGACTCGGCCCAAGCTCGGCGACGGCGCCGGCCGCGGGTATCGCACTGGTCGAGTCCTCGATGGTGCGCGTGCATCCCACGGGTTCGGTGACCGTGTCGGTCGGGACGCATTCCCACGGCCAGAGTCACGAGACGACGTTCGCGCAGATCGTCGCCGACGCGCTCGGCGTCCCGTACGACTCGATCGAGATCCGCCATGGCGACACCGGCGACACACCGTTCGGCTACGGCACCTACGGGTCGCGGAGTCTCGCCGTCGGTGGCATGGCGATCATGGCCTCGTGCCACAAGGTCGTCGAGAAGGCGAGGAAGCTCGCCGCCCACGCGTTCGAAGCCTCAGAGGAAGACATCGTCGTCGACCAGGGTCGCTATTTCGTACGCGGCAACCCCGGCGAGGCGAAAGCGTTGGCGGAGCTGGCGTTTGCCTCCTACGGCGCCGGTCTCCCCGAGGGCATGGAGCAGGGACTCGAGGCGGTCTCGTACTTCGATCCGCCGAACTTCGTATGGCCGTTCGGCTGCCACATCTGCGCAGTTGAGGTTGATCCCGAAACCGGAGCGGTCAGCATTGATCGCTACGTGGCCGTCGACGATTGCGGCAACGTCATCAATCCCATGGTTGTGGACGGGCAGCTGCACGGCGGCATCGCGCAGGGCATCTCCCAGGCGCTGTTCGAGGAGGTGCAGTACGACGATGAGACCGGGATCATGCTCACCGGCACCATGCTCGACTACCTGGTTCCGACGATGGCGGAGATGCCCCATTTCGAGCTGGATCGCACCGTCACCCCGAGTCCGACCAACGAGCTCGGCGTCAAGGGCATCGGCGAGGCGGGCACGATCGCGTCGAGCATCGCGGTGATCAACGCGATCACCGACGCGCTGGCGCCTTTCGGTATCAAACACGTGGAGATGCCGGCCCGTCCGGATCGCCTCTGGTCGATGATCAAGGAGGCACGCGCATGATCACCGCGGCATTCGAGTACGCGCGACCAGGCTCGGTGGACGAGGCGCAGTCGCTGCTGACCAAATACGGTGACGACGCGAAGGTGATCGCCGGTGGCCAGAGTCTCATCCCGCTCATGCGACTCCGGCTCAGCCAGCCGACCGCACTCATCGACCTCCAGGGGATCCCCGGGCTCAAGAACATCCGTCGCGACAACGGCAGCGTCGAGATCGGTGCGCTGGTCCGTCATGTCGACATCCAGCGCGATGCGACTCTTCGCGAGACCCTGCCGATCCTCGTGGAGATGGCCAACGATGTCGGCGACAACCAGGTGCGCAACCTCGGCACCATCGGCGGTGTGATCGCCCACGGCGATGCGGCGGGCGACTACAACAGCCTCGCGCTCATGCTCGACGCCGAGATCATCACCAACAAGCGCCGCCATCAGGCGCGCGACTTCTTCCGGGACATGTTCACCACCGCGCTCGAGCACGATGAGGTGGTGACCGCGGTACGTTTCCCGGTGTCGACCGGGCGCTTTGCGTACACCAAGTTCCGCCGCCGCCTGTACGACTGGGCGATCGCGGGGGTCGCGGTCCAGGAGACCGGTTCATCCTGGAGAGTTGGTTACGTGAACCTGGCGAGGACCCCACGCAGAGGCGTGGCTGTCGAGCGGGCGCTCGCCGGCGGAGCCTCGGCAGCCGATGCGGCGGCCCAGATCGGCTCGGATATCGACCCGACGGGCGATGTCCGGGCGACCGCCGACTACAAGCGCCACCTCGCCGAGGTGCTCACCACCCGGACACTCGAGAAGGCGACAATGGCCGCTTGAAGCGGATCAGCCACTGGATCGGTGGCCAGGTAGTCGCGGGGACCTCCGGCAAGCAGGGCCCCGTCTTCAACCCCGCCACGGGTGAACAAACCGGGGCCGTCGACCTCGCCTCCGCGGCCGAGGTCGACGCCGCCGTCGAAACTTCGGCCGGCGCCTTCCGCGAGTGGCGCGTGGCGTCGCTCTCGCAGCGGACGACGGTCCTCTTCAGCTTTCGCGATCTCCTCGACAAGCACCGCGACGACATCGCCGCGATCATCACGTCGGAACACGGGAAGGTGCTCTCCGACGCCAGGGGCGAGGTGGCGCGTGGCATCGAGAACGTCGAGTTCGCGTGCGGCGTGCCCCATCTGCTCAAGGGAGGATTCTCGGAGCAGCCGTCGCGGGGAGTCGACGTGTTCTCGATCCGGCAGCCGCTCGGCGTGGTCGCGGGCATCACGC
>JBAPOS010000210.1:0-12718 GCA_049279755.1 Candidatus Dormiibacterota bacterium
CGCCAGCGTCACCAACTCGCCCTCGCCGTCGATGCGTGCCTGGCGCCTCGAGTCCTGAAGGAGCAGGAGGCTGAGCAACCCAAGGGCCTCTGGCTCATCGGGCATAAGCTCCGCCAGCAACCGTCCCAGACGGATCGCCTCGGAGCAGAGTTCCTTGCGAATCAGCTCGTCGCCGGTGCTCGCGCCGTAGCCCTCGTTGAAAAGCGCGTAGATCACTGCCAGCACCGCGCGCAGCCGCTCCTGCAGATGGTGCGCATCCGGCACGCGATATGGAATGCGTGCCTCGACAATCTTGCGCTTGGCGCGCGTCAACCGCTTCGCCATCGTCTCCTGAGGGAGCAGGAAGGCCCGTGCTATCTCGGGTGTCGTCAAACCCGCGAGTGTGCGAAGCGTCAGCGCCACCTGAGCCTCGACCGGGAGCGCTGGGTGACAGCACGTGAACATCAACCGAAGCCGATCGTCGTCAATCCCGCTGTCGTTGTCGTCGTCATGACGCGCTGCGGGTCCCGTCACAGCAACCTCCCTGAGCTTGGCTTCGCCCACCGTGTCTCGTCGCATCCGGTCCAGTGCACGATTTCGCGCAGTCGTTTTCAACCAGGCTGCAGGACTCGATGGAATCCCATCGCGTGGCCAGCGAGCGATCGCCCGCTCGAACGCATCCTGGGCGCACTCCTCGGCCAGGTCCCAATCGCCGGTAACGTGGATCAGGTAGGCGACGACGCGACCCCAGTTGGCCCGGAAGGCCTCGTCGACCGCCGCCTGCGCATCGGCTAAAGCTGCCACACTGGTCGGACCTCGATCGTGCCGGAGCGGGCGCCCGGATTCCGGGAAGCGATCTCGATCGCCTCGTCGAGATCCGCGCACTCGATGACGTAGAAGCCGGCGATCTGCTCCTTGGTCTCGGCAAAAGGACCGTCGGCGACCACGAGTCCGTCGTCCCGAACCCTCACCGTCGTCGAGAGCGTCGTCTCGCGCAGACGCTCGCGTGCGACCAAGACTCCTCTGGCTTCCATCTCGTCCTGGAACGCCATGAACGCGGCGAATTCCCTCTCGACGGCCTCCTCGCTCCTGTCCGTCCTCTCGTCGACGTAGACCAACATCGCATATCGCATCGGGTCCTCCTTCAAGTTGTTCGCTGGCCGCTGCCAACCAACCGCGAGCGGCCGGGGGCCTCAAGAGGCCCCGGCTACGCCTGCATCATCACAGCGTGACGAAAAACACCACCTGCTCGTCGACGATCTTCTGGTCCTCGTCAAGTCGATAGAGGCGCGCTCCCTGGAGCGTCATCTCTGGCGCATCTGGCCCGAACTTCACGCGCGAGGTCACCTGTAACAGCGCCCGCGTCTCATCGCCGACCCCGGAGTTCACCGTGGTCGTGCCCGGCAACACGGCCTGACCGAACTGCATCAGACCTTGCATGTAGTCCTGGACGCCCGTGGTGTCGACCTTCGGTGCCTCGGGATCGACACTCGAGACCGAAACGTGGACATCGGCCGCAAGCGCGGCCCGAGCGGACTCGTAGTCGTGCTTGCCCCACGCGGCAACCTGAGCCCGAGCGACCTCAACGGCGGTGGCTTCCTGATTCGACGACATGGCGACTCTCCTTGTCAGTGGCGGTTTGGTTGGTCTTCAGTCCTAAGACGAACGGGAACATCGAGAAATGGACATCGCGGGCATCTGACTTGGGATGGGCTCCGTCCGTTCCAAGTAGGTGAGGGCTCGCGTCGCCGGGCTAAGCGCTGCCGTAAGCAAGTCGTCACTGAGCTACGCCGCCGGACGTAGCCGAAGGTGTCGCTTCCGGGCGGACGACAGGAGTACCGCGAGCCTCCGACGATGGTGCCGTTGCATCCAACACAACGACTCGGAGGAACACGACATGCCCGGATACTTGGTCGGCGGCGGCTTTGCCTTCTGGTGGATCTTTCCGTTGGTCTTCGGCACCCTGTGGCTCACTGTGATCGGGCTCTTCGTCTGGCGCAGATCGTCTCGAGTCGTCGCGGCGGTCATCGCTGGGGGTGTTGTGGCGGCTGCATCGTTCGCGGCGGCGAGCGGCGCGTCGGCGGCCGCCACCTCGACTACGGCCTCGGTCACCGCACTGTCGACGACTGCACCGTCGACAACACCTGGTCGGGCGGGCGTCAACCCCTGGAACGGATGGGGCCGCCCAGATGCGGGCAGCGCGTGGCCGGGCTTCGGACCTCACGGCTGGGGCCCAGCGCCATCCGGGTCAACCGAGCGTTTCTATGTCTCATCGACCAACCCAGCCGGTCCCGGCGCCATCATCGTGACAGGAGTGATCAACGCAGGCGGGATCGAGCATCCGGGCAGAGCTGCCGACAACGCGGTCATCGACGGGATCACCTTCCGCATCGATCACAGTGCTGGGCAGCCGACCGTCCGTTTCGACCCCAAGACCTGCGTCGGCACCATCACTCAGACCGGGCCGTTCAGCGTTTCAGGCGCCACCGGCGGCCTCTCGCAGCTCGACGGCAGCGGCACCGACCGGTTCAACGCCGAATACACCACGGCAAGGAGCACCACGGGCTGCACGACGACTATGACGGCCTACATCGAAACGATCAACGGCATCATGTCAGTCAACGGCGGGCAGGCATGACCGCCTGATCGGTCCTCCGTGTTGACCACCCGGTTCGCAGTGGCCTCTGCTTGCAGAGCAGAGGCCACGCCGTCGAGGTAGTCGTCGCCGGTTCGCTCGGATCGGAGGACCCGACCACCGGCGCCGCTGATCGCACAAGGTTGAAGTTCGGGACCACGCTGACGGGGCAATGGGCTATATCGAATTCACCCCCTTCACGCCGTCCCCGCGTGGGCGCTTCCGTCCCCCTAGGTCTCCGACATCGAATACGAACGCGTCAATCGGAGATCAGCGCAGAACCCACTTGGTGGATTTCGATTCCCTTCGTCGACGTGGTGAGAAACGCGATCTCGGAGAAGGAGGGATTGGCCACCGGGCCGGTTCGGAGTTGGCATTGACGTCTTCGATGAGCAGGAGCTACTATTCGTCAATTCACTAAATCACTACTGAAATGAGGCGGAGCACGAATGCTCGACTTCTATCTCGATGCCCGCTCTGGGGTGTCCACGTATATGCAGATCGTCCATCAGGTCGAGCGCGCGGTCCGGTGCGGGCTTCTCACGCCAGGTGACCGACTGCCGGCTGCGCGTGAGGTTGTGGCAGCGCTCGCCATCAACCCGAACACGGTTCTCAAGGCATACGCGGAGCTGGAGAGCGGAGGCTGGGTGACCAGCCGCGCCGGGGTGGGCACCTTCGTGGCTGACACCGCGCCTCGTGCTGTAGCCGCGGACGTCCACGACCGTCTTGTGCGCTCGCTGCGGGACTGGCTCTCGGATGCGAGGGGGGAGGGCCTCGATCAGGGCGCAATCGAGGCGCTATTCAGCCTCACCGTGGATGCGACCGCCAAGGAACGGGTGGCGTAGTGGCGATCGCTTTGGAGGCGTCCGGCCTCGGAAAGCGGTTTGGCTCAACTTGGGCGGTCCGAGATCTCTGCATCTCCATCCCCGCCGGCCGGGTCGTAGCTCTGGTCGGCCCCAACGGAGCCGGCAAGACCACCCTTCTTCAGCTTGCCGTTGGCCTCCTGACACCGGATACGGGCGACCCTCAGGTCTTCGGCTGGTCGCCGAGGCACAACCCCACCCTCGTACTTGCCAGGGTTGGTTTCCTGGCCCAGGAGCGTCCGCTGTACAAGGGCTTCACGGTCGCCGAGACATTGCGGATGGGCCGTGAGTCGAACCCAAAGTGGGACCAGGCGCTGGCTGAGGCGCGCATGCGCCGACTCGAGATACCCATGAATCGTCGAGTTGGCAAGCTCTCCGGCGGCCAGCAGGCGCAGGTCGCTTTAGCGCTGGCGCTGGGCAAGCGTCCAGAGCTCCTGCTGCTGGACGAACCCGTGGCAAATCTGGACCCACTCGCCCGCCGTCAGTTTCTCGCGGAACTGATGGAGTCCGTAGCGGCCGAAGGCCTGACCGTCGTCCTCTCCTCCCATCTCATAGCTGATTTGGAACGCCTGGCAGACCATCTCGTGATTCTCGCGGGCGGCCGCCTCCAGGTAGCCGGGGATCTGGAGCCGCTGCTGGAGGACCACCATTGGATGGTCGGGCCCACGGAGGACGTCAGTCGGGTTGGGGGCACCGTCGTCCAGGCTGGCACCGGCGAGCGGCAATGCCGGATGCTCGTCCGCAACCCGGCTGTCCCACGCGGGTGGACGGCGGAGCCGGTGACCCTCGAAGACTTGGTCCTCGCGTACCTCGGCAATCCGGATGCAAGTGCTCTCGCGCAGCCCGAGGCTGTCCCAGCGTGACGGTGTTGTCCGGCGCGACGTGGCTTGCTTGGCGAAACAATCGTCAGGCGGCTGTGATCGGCGGCGTTCTCGCCTTCGGCGTCGCCGCGGCGCTGGTGGTGGTGGCGATCCTAGAGAGCGCCCAGCCGGCGGGATTGGTGCACACCATGAGTACCGCCTTTCAGCCGCTCTTGATCGTCGCTCCGGCGGTGGCCGGGGTATTCATCGGCGCTCCCATCCTGTCCGCCGACTTCGAACGCGGCACCCACCGCCTGACGTGGACGCAAGGAATGACGCGCCGACACTGGGCCGCCGCCAACCTCTCGCTGCTGATAGCACTCTCTGCGCTTGCGGCTGCGGTCATGTCGGTTGGCGCTCAGATATGGATCGCGCACCTGCCGAACACCTTCGACTCGACGTGGGGAATGTACGACCTCCAGGCGCCGGTCTTCTTCTCATACGTGCTGTTCGCGGTGGCCCTGGGCGCCGCCGCCGGAGCCGCGCTCCGCCGCACTGTTCCAGCGATGGCTGTCACGTTAGGGATCTTCATCGCTGTCCGGGTTGCCTTTGCCGAGCTGGCGAGACAGCACCTGCTGCCAACGATTACCCGGGTGGTCGTCAGCGGCACGGGCAACAACTCCGTCGTGCCGCCAGGTGCCGGCTACCTTGATGCGACCTTCCTCGATACGCAGCTGAATCCACTGCCGCCGGGCAGCCCCGTCGGCGCCAATACTCCGATCAGCCTCGTCTACCAGCCACCCAGTCACTTTTGGCCGATGCAGGGGATCGAATCCGGAATCTTCGTGGTCCTGGCGTTAGCACTCTTGGTGGTCGCGCTCAGGTTCGCGACCCGCGACGCCTGAGTATTCCGCAACGCTCAGCGGGAGGTGTCTACCAATGGAGGCAGTTGACATCGGGATGAGGATCCCCGGCCCAGCCAGCATTCTCCGATGTCCACCCAGCGGGTAGCGTTGCGGCAACGGTCGAACCGCGAGCGGCGACCCGTGGCCATGATGGTTAGTGATGGACAAGAGCCCGACGTTCATGGGCTCTCAAGGCTCGAGCGAGGGCTTTTCGCGGGCGCAATCAGTTTCACGCTGCAGCAAGTCGCGCGCCCGGAGAGTCGGGCGTCGAAACAGGCGGCGGGAGACGGGCTTGCCAGTACGGGCTGCAACCTGATAGGCCGTGAGGTAGTGCTGATCGGCATGGTAGTTGGCTGGGGTGGTGTGGTCGCTGAGGGAGCCTTCGCGCGCGGATGGGGGGCCACAATCGCAGCGCCGGTCTTGGCATCGGTGTTTCTGTTGGCGGGCGCTGTCTTTTCGTGGGGTTGCTTTAGGATCTCGACTGCGTGCCGCTGGGCGAGGCGATTCAGGTACGAGGCCGGAGTGATCCTCAAGCCGAGCGAGCGCGTTCCTACGGCTCCCCTGCCGCGGGGAGTCGGCGCATCAGTTGTAGGCATATTCAGCCTAGAGATTCTCGCCTTGGGCGCATTGCTGTTATCGACCTCGTACGCCGCGCCTCAGCTTACCGGTGGGTTCTTCCTTGCGATGGGCCTGACTCTTCTGGGTGTATCCGCGACGGTGCTGCTACGGCGGCCGCATGTCCCTGAGTAAACGCGTCAGGTCGCACGGGCGTGGCGCCGGTTGCCAGGCGACGGTCCGGCTTTGATACGTGCGTGGAACGCGTGTGGTGCACGATGCGGGCGGTGTTGGTTGTAGTAGGTGCGGAAGGTGTCGAGGTGGGCTTGGAGCACAGCCATGGCCGGCGCCGACGACTGTTTGGCGAGGAGCTTCTGGGTATGGTGGAAGCGCTCGACCTTGCCGCAGGTCTGAGGGTGATACGGAGTCGAGATGAGCAATGGGACGGGCAGCCGCAACAAGAGCGTGAGCATGCGAGGCGAGTCAAAGCCGAGGGAGTTGGACGTTCTCGATTGCTATGTCGCCCGGTGCGTCGATTGCGAAGCCGATCGTTGAGCCGGGTGTGTCCGCGAGGGGCGACCCGAGTCGCCAGGTCCCGGGCGACAGCTCGGCGAAATAGTCGCCCGCAGCATCGGTCCTGGTGGTGATGGTTTGACCGTGTGTGTTCCGAAAAGTGATCAGCGTATTCCTGGCTGGTGCGAGGCAGCCGGTCGTAGCGCACTGTTGCGTGATTACCCCAGTCACCGTTCCCGTGTGCATTGGCGCGGCGACGGCGCGAATGTTGAATTGCTGAAACTGATTGGGACAGGATGCCGAAATCGGACAGGTGATCGGAATCCCGATGTCGATCTGCGTCGTGCCGATACTCGCTATTCGGAAGGCTACATAGAAGTCAAACCCAGATGACGCCGGGTGTGCCCCAGGGTACGGAACTTGAACGGGCTGGAAGTCGACTCCAGGGCCTGAGGCGGTGCCCACCGACCACGCGCTCTGAGACCGGTAGGACGTCAGGTGGAGATGCAAGGCAATTGTTGTGCCGCTCGCGACCTCAAACGTCAGCGGATTCTCTGGAACGGAAACTTCAACACGAGTAACACTGGGCGACGGGGATGCCGTCGTAACTGGTGGCACGGACGAGAGCGTCGAACGGGGACCTTGTTTGTGTAGCACGACAAGCCCCAGCACGACAATGCCTAAAACGACGAGGAGAGTGGCTACCCCGACCGCGGCCGCGATGAGTCCGGAATAGGGGCGCCATGCCGGTTCCCGCGTGCCCGGCTTGTTTGGCCACAGGGGCGTGTTGTCAGGCCAAAGCGCGAGACCGAGGTCGTGAAGGTCGTGTTGCATGGGATTCACCGATCGGTCTCCTTTAACAGGCTCCGCAAACGGCGGCGGGCTCTCTTCAGCGCGACGGCCACCGTGTTTGGTGGCTTTTTCAAGGCGGCAGCAATCTCGTCGACGCTCAGGTTGTCGCGGTGTCGCAGGATGACCAGCATTCGATCCGCGGGTGTGAGAGACGCGAGTCCCCACGTGACCCAGAGACGCTGAACAACGTCCGGGACCGACGCGCTGGGGGATTGATTGTGAAGAGACTCCTCTCGGTGTCGTTTGCGCCACGCGTCGATCGCCTTGCGTTGGGCGACTCGGAGGACCCAGATATCGGGCCTGCCCATTTGGGACACCCGACCCCAGTCGGCATATGCATTGGTCATCGCTTCCTGAACGGCGTCTTCGGCCGCGGCAACGTCACCCGTGGCAAGCGCCACGGCCGCCGCGGTCTCGCGCGCGTATCGATCGAAGAACTCGTTGAACTCACGGGAAACCTCAGCCCCACGGCGGATGCGGTTCGAACGAGGCATGCATCCTATAGACGGGCGAAAACGAGGTCTGGGTACCGGCTAGGCGTTCTCGGTGGTGTTGACCTCGCAATCGCGATCAACGCCGACCTGGTGCTGGACGACGTCGAACGCGCGGTCGCAGACTTCGCCGGTGCGCTTCTCTGCCGACATGGAGTCCCATGGCAGCGAGGTGAACTCTCGAGTGGAGCGCGGCAGCGCGAGAGCCTGACGAAGCAGGACACTGTGGCGGCAGTCGGAGCCTGGGATTCAACTCGACTGCAGAGGGTGTCCTGAACATGGCGACGCAGCCGGGCCTCGAATTCAGCAGCACGACCTTCCTGGGCGGTATGCCGCCCAAGAGTCGCGAACAGATTCTTGTCAACTCCACCAAGATCCACTATGCCGCCGGGACGATCGCGTTTCAGCCGGGAGACCCCGACCGGGCGGACATCCTTGATACCGGCTTCGCTCGCATCTACCTCTCCTCATCCGAAGGGCGCCAGACCACCGTCAGGTACGTACACCCAGGAGAGCTGATGGGTGGTCTGCTCGTCATGGGCGCCGCCTTCGACGGCTCCGTGCATATCGTGGTGGACTCGACAGTGACCCATCTGGACCTTCTCGCCGTGCGTCGGCGAGTGGTCGCGGACGCGGCGTTGGGAAACGCCGTCGCCGCGGATCTCGCACGTCGGTATTCCCATGCAGTCCGCACAATCGGCCTTCATGCCTTCGGGTCCGTCATGCAGCGCGTGGCGTTCGATCTCTTGGAGAGAGCGAGCCGGAGCCAACTGTCAACCGGCTTGCTGGAGGCGGAGGTGTCCCAACAAGAGATCGCCGACGGGATCGGCTCCGCCCGACAGGTCGTGACTCGGGGCTTGGCCGAATTGCGGTCGCGCAGTCTGATCGCCACAACCCATCGCCACGTCAGGATCCTCGACCCGGTGCGTCTGGAGGCCCTGGCATTGTCGAATCTAATCTGAGGACCCAGCCCGTAGACCTGTCACCCAGGTGACATCAATCTCGCTGCAGTGCGCCCATCGTCGCGATGTGTCACGTCTTGGCACAGCCGAGCCCAACACCTGGTGCGGCTCCAACCGCGCCGTGGTCAAGGAGGAACGATGTCCGTCTCCCACGCACCCGACCTCGCCCGCCAGATTGAGCGCGCCAACACGAACCGCCTGACTCCGGTGGTATTCATCCACGGCCTCTGGCTGCTGCCGGATAGCTGGAATCGCTGGGCCGCGGTGTTCGAGCAGGCAGGCTACGCGCCCGTCCAGCCCGGATGGCCCGATGACCCGGACACGGTCGAGGAGGCCAACGCCCATCCCGAGGTGTTCGCGCACAAGACCGTGGGACAGGTCGCCGACCATTGCGGTGAAGTAATCGGGCAGCTCAAGACGAAGCCCGCTGTGATCGGACACTCCTTCGGGGGCCTCCTGGCTCAGATCATCGCGGGACGCGGCCTGTCGGCAGCGACCGTGGCGATCGACCCCGCGCCCTTCCGCGGCGTGCTGCCGCTGCCGTTCTCGGCGCTGAAATCTGCGTCACCGGTCCTTGGCAACCCCGCCAACCGCAACCGCGCTATCCCGCTCACGTACGAGCAGTTCCGCTACGGCTTCGCCAACGCCGTCAGCGAGGATGAGGCCAAGCAGTTGTACCAGACCTTCGCGGTGCCGGCGTCCGGTGCACCGCTCTTCCAGGCGGCGACGGCCAACCTGAACCCCCGGACCGAGGCCAAGGTGGACAGCAAGAACCCCGACCGGGGACCGCTGCTGATCATTTCCGGCGAGAAGGACAACACCGCCCCGTGGGCGATCGCGAACGCCTCCTACAAGCGGCAGAAGCGAAACCAGGCAGTCACGGAGATCATCGAGATGCCCAACCGAGGGCACGGGCTCGTCATCGATAGCGGCTGGCGTGAGGTCGCCGACACTGCGCTTGCGTTCGTGCTGCGCTTCGTGAAGTAAGCACGAATTCCCTCCGTGCCGATCCGTCGATAGCCGGGGAGGGTCGAATCGAATAAGCGATGGCGCACGCCGCGGAGTGGCGCCGAGCGCTGAGCCTCGTCGCCCAAAACTGAGCAGTTTTGGAGAATCGCCGACCACTGAGCCGTCCCTAGCATGCTGCTGATGGACGTCACTCTTCGCGCCACCTTTCACAGGCACCGCGGCGCCGTCGTCGACACTGAGAACCATGCCATCGGTGGCGTGCAAGGCGACCGACCCGACCCTCACGTTTCCGACCCCGGATTGATCGCGAGCCATCGACGCGACCGATGCCGGTCCGGCGTCGAGGTTCTCGCGGTGGGGTGGACAGAGCGCATGACGCCCATCTCCATCGACGCATGCACTCGCCTCAACGGCAGTGCACCCAAGGATGGCATTCGTCATTTCGAGCCGGCGACATCGGCATCTATTGGGCAAGCGCTGGGCCACGCGACACTCGGAGCCGACGCGAACCGCGTCACCACATCGCGGCATACAAGGAGGTCGACATGAGGAAGATCGTTGCAGGACTGTTCGTTTCGCTGGACGGTGTCGTGGAGGCACCAGAGCAGTGGACAGGACCGTATTTCGGCGCCGAGGTTGGGGGTCACGTCGGCTCGATGATTGCCGGCGGCGACACCATGCTATTGGGTCGGATCACATACGAGACGTTTGCCGCGTCCTTTGCGGGTCAGAGCGGTGGGATGGCTGATCAGATGAACAACTTTCCCAAGGTCGTGGTCTCCAGCACCCTCGATGAGGCCACCTGGCAGAACTCGACTTTGATCAAGGACAACGTTGTTGAGGAGATCACCAAGCTCAAGCAGCAGCCTGGGAGAAACATCAACATCAGTGGCAGCGCGACGTTGGTCGCCTGGCTCATACGCCAGGGACTGTTGGACGAGCTTGACTTGCTTTTGTTCCCGATCGTGGTGGGTCACGGCAAGCACTTGTTCGAGCAGGACGGCGATCAGGTAGTCCTGACGCTGGCGGAGTCCAACACGTTCAGCAACGGCGTTTTGAACCTCAACTATCGGCGGCCGTGACGCCGGCCCCGACCGCGTCATATAGGAAATAAGGAGAACCACCATGGGACAGTCGACATCGACCATTAGTCGCCCGGCCGGTGCGCCGGGCGTGCAGTCAGTCGGAAGTGCAACGAGAGCAACGCGGCGGGCGCTGTGGTTCGGCGCTGCGGCGGGTCCGTGCTTCGTTCTCGTCGCTGTCATCGAGATCGCGACCCGACCCGGATTCAACCTGACTCACCAGGCACTGAGCTTGCTGACGAACGGCAATCTGGGCTGGGTGCAGAGCGGCAACTTCATCATCACCGGTGCGCTGTTCGTCGCCGGCGCGGTCGGTGTGCGACGCGTGCTGCGCGGCGGCCGGGCTGGGACTTGGGCACCGATCCTTATGACTGCCATCGGAATTGGACTGATTGGCGGTGGGATCTTCCACCCCGACCCGAGCAACGGGTTCCCTCCCGGGGCGCCGACGGGGAATACCGCGGTGAGCAGCTGGCACGGCGTGCTCCATCTCGTCTTCGGCAGCGTGGCGTTCCTTTCGCTCAGCCTCGCGTGCTTTGTATTCGCCCGTCGTTATTCAGGCCGCAGCGAACGCGGCTTGCAAATTGCATCAATCGTGGCCGGCATCGCCTGCGCGGTCGGAATCATGTCCGGTGGCGCACCCGGAGGCACCGTGAGCTTCTTCATCGGTGGGATCGTGGGCATGCTTTGTGTCTCGCTGGCCGCTGCGCGACTGCTCGCGGAAACGCGAGGCGCCTGATGGCGTCCCCGGAGCTCGTGTAGACAGCGGCCGTCACCAAGGGCGCTCAAGGCAGCCTGAGACAGGCGGAGCACGCGTATGTCGCGTGGCACTCGGCAGCTTCCTCTCGGGTCGCGGGTTGCGTCGTCGCGGCGTGGCGACGCGTCGCCGGCGACGCCGCCGTCGTCAGCGACCCGGAGCCCGGTACTCGATCGTCTTCTTGGCCGCGGCATCGATCTCCTCGGGCGTTAGGAGGACACGCACGGCGGCGGTGGCCCCACCCGCCGCACTGACCGCAAGGCTCACCGCCGCCATGGTCGCGTTGTCGGGCATATCGACGACCACAATCACGTCGTCATCTCCGAAAACGAAGTAGAACGACTCTAAGCTGCCGCCTGCGGCGGTGATGAGTTGTTCGATCGCCGCGCGGCGTCCGGAGCCGCCTTCCTTAAGGACGCCTTTGACGCCGTCGCTGGTGTAGGACGCCTCGATCAGGTACTTGCTCACGCTCTCATACTCCCGTTTGCCGGCCGCAAGAGCGGCCTCTCTGCATGCCGCGATTCTGTCAGGACCGCACGACCAATTGCCACCCGCGCGGCTCGGGACGTTCACCGGCTCGTAGTACCGTCGTTCCAAATCTGGCGGTGGTGGAGCTCGACGCAATTCCCGCCAACGCTCAGGACGGCGACGTCTACCTTTACAAGGGTGCCGGTGGCGTCCCCGCGATCATTGACGTGGAGGGCTGGTTCCAGTAGCTGGGTCGTTCCATCGCACGCGTTGCGCGCTCCAGCCCATCACGACGGCGCGCTCGTGTCGCGGCTACCGCGCGAACGCGCCGCGCGCCATACAGTGCCGGGGAGAAGCAGCACTACTGCAGCCGGCACGATCCACCAGCACGACACGTTCGTCCGGCTTACGACGGCGGTGACCGCCAGCGCAAGCACCACCCCAACCGCCACCCGCCAGTCATCCCCTATGACGAAGTCATACCAGAACGAGGCGAACACCTTCAGCTTGCTCGCCATCACCGGAGCGCCTCGGTTCGCTCGGTAGTGCTCACCGCAGCCGGCGTGTGGGACCGGCGACGTTCGAGACGGAGGGCAGCGACGAGCCCGATCGCAAGCAATGCGGTGAGCGGGATGATGACGAGCAACGCTGCATCCGACCCGGGCCACTGCGCGCCCGCGCCCTCGGCGCCCCAGAAGACTCCAAACGATGTCAGCAGGGTGCCCACCGCGAACTTCAACGCGTTTTCCGGGACCCGCGCCAGTGGGGCGCGGAGCAGGGCTCGAAGCTCGGCGATGCTTCGTCGGGATCGGTTAGCCAAAACATGAGATCGGGCGGCGCCGCGGGTGATCGCCGGTGAGGCCGGATGTTACGACGTCGGTTGATCC
>JBAPOS010000211.1:0-6239 GCA_049279755.1 Candidatus Dormiibacterota bacterium
ACCAGGAGGATGTCGCACACCTGCGCACCCTGCTCCTGGATGCGGCTCAGGCCCCATCGCCGCGCGGCATCGCAGCGCGCGGCCAGATCGGGACCGGCCGCGGCCGGATCCGCCGGCGGGTCGTAGAACCCGACCAGCGCGGCCCGTGGACCGTTCCACATCGCGGCTGCAAGCACGTAGTGCCCGAGCAGCTCTCCAAGCCTGCCGTCGCGCTGGTCGGCAAGCCTGAGCCGGTATCGGGTCACCAGGTCGTACGCGATCGCCAGGGCGACAGGGTTCGGCCCGGGCGGCGGCGCGGCGTAGCTGGGTGGTGCCGCGTCCGTCACTCGGTTCAGTCTACCGATCGCACCCGCGACGCCCTCAGGTCTGAGGCGTGTTTCGGCTATGGTCTCGCGGTGCCACCGGGCAGGAGCGCCGCGACGATCCAGCCGAAGATGACCCTCGGCGCGCTCTATCGTTGCCTCCTCGACCGCCTGGACACGCCGCTCGGGCTGCGCGTGGGAATCCACTTCGAGGAGCGGACCTCGATCGTTGTCGAGGACGCCGCGGCTGGGACCGAGGCGACCCGGATCGAGCAGCGGACCTTCGATGCAGACCTGACCCTCCGCGATGGGCAGGTGGTGGCGGCGATGCTGACCGCCGGCGCCATCGGCGCCGAGACGCTCGTGGTCCGCATCGCGGAATTCGACGGGGCGAGCCGCTACTCGATTGAGGGTGAGGGATTCGGCCTGCTCGGGGTCCGTCCGGAACTGTTCGATCTCGACGAGTTTGGGAGCAGGCTCGATGGCGTCCCGGTGATTGACGCCGTCATCGATCAGGAGACGCCCGACGGTTCCGGCCGGATCGTCGTGGATGCCGAGATCGACAGCGAGGCGTTCACGCGGCTGCTGCGAGCTTTCGGAGGCGGCGAGTCGCAGAACGCGGAGCTCCCGCTGCTGTCGCACTCTGCGGTGCTCTCCGCCGCGTCCGATGTGACCCTCGACTACTGGTGGTCGCTTCTCGGCCTGGATGAGGTCGATGGGCGGCCGGCGCGCCACAACGTGGTTGTCTGCCACGTGCAGGCGTCGCTTGCACCGCTGAGCGCCGGCGACGCGGGTGTCACTCCCATCGTGGCGGACCCTGAGCTACCCATGCTCGACGACCTCGATGCGGTCTGGGAGCGCGCACGGCAGCGGAGGGGCGGAGCGTAGGCAGCTAAAGGATGGGCGGCCCGGTTGGCCCTGGAGTCGGGCTGGGTCCAGGCGACGGGCTCGGCGTCGGGTTGGGGTTCGGGGGCGGCGCCTGGTACGGTCCGGCGTAGGTGCAGGTCTGGGTGGGGAGCGGGACCGGCCCGTAGTAGGTGCAGTTGCTTGACGCGCCCGGCTGGGTGCCCGGGAGATAGAAGTTGGCGTCATCGCCGGGGCCGCCGCCTGTTCCGACGACGATGTCGGCGGGCTGCTTGTACCAGGTATCCGGAACGCCCTTGAGCGCCGCGGACATGTACGAATGCCAGATGGGGGCGGCTCCGCTGTATCCGGAGACGACGCCGTCGAGGTGGCCGCAGTCCGGGATATTGGGGTGGAGGGGCTTCAGACCGTAGTGCGCCAGGTCACGCGGGCTGAACGGGTACGAGTTGTCCACCTCACCGGCTTCGATGGTGTTGCCCCTCGCAATCTGGTTCTTCATGTAGGTGTAATCCTTCGGCTGGAGACAGCTGCGCTGGGCGTTTCCGACCCAGACGGCGGTGAGAAGGTTCGGTGTCCAGCCGACAGTCAGGTTGTCCATGAAGAAGTCGGCGGTCCCGGTCTTGGCGCTTACGCGGCGAGGATTCAGGGTCAGATACCCGTTGCGTCCGAATTCACGGATGCGGTTGTTGTCGTTGCTGGTGATCTCATCCATGATGTACGCGACGTTGGCGGGGATCACCTGGTGCCCGGCAGCCGTTGGGTTGTACGTCCAGACGATCTGCCCGGTCGCCTGGGCTGTGATGCTGGTCACCGGCATGGGGTTGTGCTGGACTCCGAGATCGCCGAGCGTCGCGGCTCCATCGGCGAGATCGAGCAGGGTGATGCCACACGTGAGCGATCCGAGTGTCGCCGCCCACTGGGTCAGTGTCGGCCAGTTCACGTACGACCTGCCGTTGAAACTGCAGTTCTGATTGAGCGAGGTCACGCCCATGGCAAGCTCGGTGTTCGCGATGTACTGCGTGCCCGTCGCGTACTCGGTCTTGACCGCGGGAATGTTGAACGAGTTACCGAGGCAGAGCTTGAGTTCGCAGATGCCATGGGTCCTGCGGTCGTCGTCGTACGGGTTGTAGGCGGCGGCCCCAGGGATCGGAAACGGGTACCGGCTGTCCAGGATCGGCGTGGTCATCGTGAACTTGGTTGAGGCGATGGCCGCCGTGTAGGTGAACAGCTTGGTGGTCGACCCCATGTTCAGCTGGACCGCCGCCGCTTCGTTGACCTGACCGAAATACGGGTCCGCGTAGTTCCATGTGCCGACCATGGCGAGGACCTCGCCGTTCTGCGGGTTCAGGCTCACCAGCGCGCCGTCACCCATGTTCTCGGCGATGCGCTCCTTGCTCACCAGGTTGTGGACGGTGGTGTAGGCGAGATCCTGCTTTGCCTGGTCGATGGTGGTGCGGATCTCGTAGCCGCCAGGGCTGGCGTACTGCGGGAAGTTCGCGTTCAGATAGGTCTGCAGGTAATCGATGAAGTCGAGGTCGAGGTTGGGTTCCGACTGCGGCTCGTCCCACGCGTGGAAGGTCAGCTTCTCGTTGAACGCCGCGATGCCCTGCGCCTGGGTGATGTAGCCGCTCGCCTGCATCGCCTGCAGGACCGCCTTCTGGCGATTCTTCGCGAGAGGATTCACCGCCTCGTTGGCGTCGTGAACGAGCGGGTTGTACGCCGACGGGGACTGCGGCAGGCCGGCGAGCATCGAGGCCTGCGCCAGGTCCAGCTTGCTCGCGGGCTCGAGGAAGTAGAGCTGGGCCGCGCTGCCGACGCCGACGGCGAAGTTGCCGTAGAAGATCCGATTGACATACATGTCGAGGATCTCGTTCTTGGTGAAGTTCAGCGCGATCTCGTTGCCGAGCACGATCTCCTTGATCTTGTAGTCGATGCTCTGGGGTGGATCGGCACCGCCATACAGGCTGATCTTGGCCAGCTGCTCGGTGATCGTCGAACCACCTTGGAGCGCCGCGCCGTGGTGGGTGATGTCGGCGACGCCCGACTCGACCAGTCGAGCGAGGTCCCACGAGCCTTCGGTGTAGTAGTTGTGATCCTCGATGGCCACGATCGCCTGCTTGAAGTAGGGCGAGATCGCAGACAGGTCGACGTGAATGTGGCGGTAGCCCTCGTTGTGGAAGACATGGATAAGGCCGCCGGCCGAGTCGAAGACGTCGGTGTCGATCTGCGGCTCCATGTTGGTGATGGTGGCCGCGTCGGGCAGCTGGCCCTTGTAGGCGTTGTACCCCGCGAATACGGCGCCGACCGTCCCGGCTCCGATCGCGGCCACCACGGTGATCCCGATGAGCACGATTCGCAGCGCGCGTCCCCGCTTCTTCGGCGCATGCAGGTGGCGGTAGGCGCTCGCGCGCCGGCGGCGCAGCTCCGCTCGCGCAGCCGCCTCGGCGGCGCCGATGCCCGGATTGGTCGAGCCGTTGGCGCGCAGTGGCGTGTGCGAACCGTTCGGCAGGCCCGCCCGGCGGCGCCGGGCTTCGGGGGTCTGATCGAGGGTCACGCCTGTACCGTCGAATGCATCGGCGAGGTGGTCTCCTGACTCCGCAGCGCTGTGGCGCGCCGGCAGTGCTGTCGGGTTCCTGGGTGAAACGTCATGCTGCCAGCCGGGTTACGCCGGGCGCATTGCCACGGCGAGGATGAACAGGGCGGCGAAGAGCGCCACGATCGCTGCCCCGGCGACGAGCGCGCCCGGGCCTTCCTCGATCCAGAAGGGACCCACCCGGCGCCGGCCCGGGGCGCCTTCGTCCAGCGGTACCGCCATTGCCCCAACCGTACCAGCAGGGTCCCTGGAACGGTCGTATGACAATCCGTCACGCGTGCCGGAGCGCCAAACCGGCCCATGACACAATCGGACGCCGATGGCAGTGACAGCGCCTGTTTCCGCGCCCGCTTCCAGTCCGATCGCGCTGCCTCCCGCTCCGAGGACCGCCGAGGAGACGGGGCTCCCTTTCAGCTTTGTCTGCGACCTCGTTCTCAAGGTGCTGTATTTCAACGGCAGCATGCTCGGTCGCGACATCGCGAATCACCTCTGCCTGCCCTTCTCGTTCATCGACGCCACCTCGCGGTTTCTCGCCGACGAGGGCTACTGCTCCTCGACCGGCGTGCATACCGCGACCCTCGATCCGGGGGAGCCGATCAACGCCGGTATGCAGCACATGATCTCGACGACCGGCAGGCAGCGCGCCCGCGAACTGCTCGAGATCAACCAGTACGCCGGTCCCGCCCCGGTGCCGATCAGCGATTACACGGCAATGGCCGAGCGCCAGTCCCACGTCGACGGACAGGTCAACCGCGCGCGTCTCCACGATGCCTTCAGCCACCTCGTGCTCTCCGAGGTCGTACTCGATCATCTCGGACCCGCGCTGAGCGCGCGCCAGGCGGTGTTCCTCTACGGGCCGCCCGGCAACGGCAAGACGACCATCGCCGAGGCGGCGGCGTCGCTGCTCGGGGCGCCGATGTTCATCCCCCGGGCGCTCTACGTCCACGGCGAGGTGATCCGGTTCTACGACCCGATCCATCACGATCCCATCGACCGCGAGCTGCCGCCTCACGACCGTCGCTGGCAGCTCGCCAAGCGGCCCGCCGTCAAGGTCGGCGGCGAGCTCACACCGCGGATGCTCGAACTCGGGTTCGACCATACCCTCGGCTTCTACGAGGCGTCGATGCAGCTCAAGGCCAACGGCGGGCTGTTCCTCATCGACGACTTCGGCCGCCAGCAGAACATGTCGCCGCGTGACCTGCTCAACCGGCTGATCGTGCCGCTGGAGAAGAAGGTCGACTATCTCAATATCCCCCGGGCCGGATCGAGCATCCCGGTGCCGTTCACGTGCATGGTCATGCTCTCGACCAACCTGCGACCGCAGAACCTCATGGACGAGGCCTTTCTGCGCCGGGTGCGATTCAAGGTCCATGTCCCCGATCCAACCGTGGACGAGTACAAGGAGATCTGGCGTCGCAACTGCGTCGACAACAACCTGCGCATGGACGAGGGGCTCATCGACCGTCTGCTCGAAAAGCACTACCACGCAAAGGGTCGCCCCTTGCACGGCACCCACCCCAGGGATCTGCTCAACCACGTGATCCACGCTGCGCTCTACCTCGGCCATCCAGTCGAGCTCAACAGCGATTTGCTCGAACTCGCCTGCGAGACCTATTTCGTCGACTCCGACGAGTAGGGGCCTCGCGGCACCGGACGGTGCGGAGACGCGAGAATGAGAGCGGAGCGTTGAGATGCCGAAGACCCATACCTACGCGCTGACCGTGACCTGGACCGGGAATACGGGCACGGGCACGAGCGGCTATCAGGCGTTCGAGCGCTCCCACGACGTCAGTATCGTCGGCAAGCCGACGATTCCCGGGAGCGCCGATCCGGCGTTTCGGGGCGCGCCCGAGCGCTGGAATCCCGAGGAGCTGCTGGTCGCGTCGCTCTCGCAATGCCACATGCTCTGGTACCTCGTGCTCTGCGCCAAGGAGGGGATCGTGGTCACCGACTACGTGGACCACGCTTCCGGGACACTGGTGGAAACGCCGGATGGCGGCGGTCACTTCGAGGCGGTGGTGCTGCATCCGCACGTGACCATGGCGACGCCGGACAAGGCCGACCGCGCGATGGCGCTGCACGAGCGCGCGCACGACCTGTGCTACGTCGCCAACTCGGTGAACTTCGCGGTGCGCACCGAGCCCACCGTAGTCAGCGCTGCGGAGGTCGCCTAGAGCCAGCTGCTCGGCGTGACCCGCGCTCGCGGGTCGCGGCCTGTAAACGCCACGAAGCGCTCCCAGTCGTTGGCGCCGGGAGGCGGCGGTACCTCGGCGCCGAAGGGGGCACCGGGACCCACCATGTCCCGGAACTGCGGCTTGATGAAGGCGTGCGCCCCACTCAGTGCCGGCGCGGCGACGCTCGAGTCGAGTCGATCTACCTGTCCAGTGGCCCGGGCCAGGTCCCACGCGTGGGCGGCCAACTCGAGGAGATACATGTCGATGAGGGCGGCCCCCGTGTACTGCTGGCCCCAGGGCATTGTT
>JBAPOS010000212.1:0-13072 GCA_049279755.1 Candidatus Dormiibacterota bacterium
AGGCCGTGCTGGTCGCCCCGCGGTGCCCGCGCAGGACCGGCTGCGGCGCTGCCGCTTTCGGAGCGCCGCTCTATACATATGTCGCGGCCGCGCTCTCGCCAGGGGGTGGCTGGCTCGCCATCGTCGAGTTCGACGAGACCGTCAGCGGGTCGGGTCCGGTGCTGGTCGTGCTCGCCCCGGCGACCGGGGCAGTGGTGATCAGCTTCGACAAGTCGTCACTGCCCTCATGGTCGCCTGATGGGTCGACGCTGGCGTTCTCCAGGGCAGGAAGGGTGTCGTTCTTCAACCCGACTACCGGCGCGCTCACCAATCTCCCTGCCGGCGATCCTCTGGTGACTCCCGCGGTCTGGAGCCCGCTCGGCGAGCAGCTCGTGCTCGATGTCGCCGGCGCATCGGACGGCGAGCACCTCGAGCTCGCCGATTCGGTGGTGCTCGCTCGCTACCCGGTGCCCCTGGTGACGGGCGCATCGAGCAACCCCGCAATCTCTCCCGACGGTTCGCAGCTCGCCTTCTCCCGTTCGGCGCCCGGTGCTCAGGGGGTGTGGATCACGGGCATCGGCGCGGCATCGACACCCCCGCGCCTGCTCGACCCGTCCGTCGAACCGGTGGGCTTCACGGCCAACGGGACGTTGCTCGGCATCAACCGGCCTCCGGTCGGCACCCCCACCCTCGTGCTCGTCAGTGTTGCGGGTGATGAGCAGATCCCGATCGCTTCAGGACCGGCGCTCGGCTCACTCGGCACCGTCGTGGTCGCCCCATCGAGACGTCAGCTCGTGTACCTGAACGCCGACGCCGGTGGCATCCCCCAGGCGTACGTCGAAAATGCCGACGGGAGCGACGCGCAGGTCATCACCGATTTCGCACCGGGCACGCTGGTGGCAGTCTCGGTCGCGGTGAGCGGATGAGGCGCCTGCTGTTTCTCATCGCGGACACCGGCGGCGGCCATCGCGCCGCCGCAACGGCGGTGGAGCGCCAGATGCTCGAGTCGTGGCCGGGCGAGTTCGAGATCACGATCCTCGACCCGTTCACGAGCGCCAGGCCACGGGTTATCGGCGGTACCGCCGGGCTCTACGGCCCGATCACGCGGCATGCCCGCTGGCTCTGGGGTGGTCTCTATCACTCGACCAACAGCCGGTCCGCGGTTGCGCTGCTCGAGCGGACGGTGCTTCGGTCCGTGACCACCGCCGTCACTCAGGCGATCATGCGCATCGATCCCGACTGCGTCGTGTCCTTCCACCCCTTGCTGAACCACGTCAGCGTGCGGGCCGTGCGCGGGCGGGCCCGGAGGATCCCGGTGATCACGGTGATCACCGACCTTGTCGACATCCACGTCGCGTGGGCATGCCGGGACGTCGACGCTGTGGTCGTACCGTCTCCGGGGGGGCTCGACCACTGCCGGCGCGCGGGCATCCCCGCGTCACGCTGCTACGACTTCGGCCTGGCTGTCGACCGGCGGTTCACCGAGGTCCCCAGCGATCCGGCCGGCATCGCCACGCTTCGTCAGCGGCTCGGCCTGCGCGCCGACAGGTTCGTGGTGCTCGTCTGCGGCGGCGCCGACGGCTCGGGAGGACTTGTCAAGCACGCTCGCGCGATCGCGTCGGGGTCACTGGACCTCGACCTGGTGGTCATCTGCGGACGCAACCAGCGGGCGCAGTCGGCTCTCGCGGGACTGCACACTGCCGCGGGACACCCGGTGCGGGTGCTGGGCTATGTGAACAACATGGCCGAATGGATGCGTGCCGGCGATGTGGTCGTCTCCAAAGCGGGACCGGGAACCATCGCCGAGGCGCTCTGCTGCGGGGTGCCGCTCCTGCTCGTGTGGTATCTCCCCGGTCAGGAGCGGGGTAACGTGGAGTGGGTGGTCGACATCGGGGCGGGCCGGTACGTCCCGCGCGACGAACAGCTTGTCGACACCGTCGCCGAGCTCGCCGCGCCGGGATCGGAGGCGCTGGCCACCATGCGCTCCGCGGTGCGGGCGGCAGCCCGCCCCGACGCAACCCGCCGCATCGCCGGGTTGATCGCGTCCATGGCCGGGCGAGCCGCGTGAGCGTCGACGCTCCTTCTGTCGATGCGCGATCCGAGCCGGCTGGCAGCAGCGCGCCGCGCTGCGCCATCGTCCGCCTCAGGGTGCACTGCTTTCGCAACTACGCCGAGGCGACTGTGCGCTTCGGCCCGGGACTCAATGTCATTCATGGCCAGAACGCGCAGGGCAAGACCAACCTGCTCGAGGCCATCGCCACGCTTGCGCTGACGCGCTCCCCGCGAACCACGAGCAGCAGCGACCTGCTGCTCTGGAGCGAGGATGCGGCACTCGCCGAGGCAGACGTGGCGCGTCCACCCGCCGACGTCACGCTGTCGGTCCGTTTTCAACGGGACAGTTCCACCGCACGGGTGTCGCGGGTGACCGCGGTCGACGGCAAACCGCGCCCGGCGCGCGCGATGCTCGGTGTGTGCCCGGTCGTCCTCTTCTGGCCGGAGGACCTGGCCCTGGTACGCGGCGGACCTGATGGGCGCCGGCGTTTCCTCGACGTCATCCTCGCTCAGACCGACCCCCAGGCGGTCGCGCACATGTCGAGATACCGCCGCGTGCTCGAGCAGCGAAACGCCCTCCTCCATCAGCTGCGCCAGGGTGGTGGCGCACTCGACTCACTGAGCAGTTTCAGTGGCGAGCTCGCGCATCACGGTGCGTGGCTGGCGCTCGCTCGCTCGCGGCTCGTCGATGCGCTGGCTCCGCTGGCGGCGCAGTCGCTGCACGACCTGAGCGGCCAGCTCGAGCGCATCGCGCTCCGTTACGCTCCGGCGCACGTCGCCTCGCTTCCCGACAACGTTGCCGCGGCTGAGCAGGTCCTTCTCGACACGCTGCGCGAGCATTCCGCGGAGGAGATCGCTCGCGGCGTCACGCTCGCGGGGCCTCATCGCGACGACGTCGCGTTCGAGCTCGACGGCCGCGCTGCGCGGGGGACCGCCTCGCAGGGTCAGCAGCGCAGCATCGTACTGGCCTGCAAGCTCGCCGAGGTCCGGTACCTTCAGGACACGACGGGCGTCGCTCCGGTCATCCTTCTCGATGACGTGCTCAGTGAACTCGATCCCGAGCGCCGGGGCCGCCTGCTCACGCTGCTGGCGGAGGGATCGCACCAGGTGCTGGTGACCACGACGGAACCGCTCACCGAGGTCGCTGAATTTGACGACGTCCTGCACTTTTCGGTGCGCGGGGGTGCGGTGACCCAGGATGTGCGCCGGTGACCGAACAGCGCATCTCCGATCTCATCGATCCGGCGCTGCGCGGATTGGGTGTTCGCGCGCAGGTACGCGAGGAGCGACTGCGTCTCGCCCTCGCCGATGTTGTCGGCGATGGACTCGCCGCGCTCTGCCGCGCGGAGCGGCTCGATCGAGGTGTGCTCGTCATCGCCACTGCCAACAGCGCCCTCGCGCATCAGCTGCAGATGGATGCTCCGCGTGTCATCGATGCGCTGAACCAGCGTGTCGGACAGGATCTGGTACGCCGCATCCGCTTCAAGGCGATGTGAAAGGTCAGGCTACCCGCACCGGCATGATGATGCAGAGGTAGTCGTCCTTCCCGACGGGTCGGATGACGCCCGGCTGAAGCGAGCCGTTGAACGAGAGCTGGACCTCATCGGAGTCGAGTGCCGACAGCGCGTCGAGCATGTAGCGTGCGTTGAAGGCGATCTGCACGTCGTCACCCTGCACGTTCGCGGTGAGCGGAGCCTCATCGTCGCCGACCTCCGCGGTCTGCGCGAGCAGCGTGAGCGTTCCGTCCCCGATGCGCAGACGGACCGGGTTCGCAGCGTCACGGGCGAGCACCGCGGCGGTCTTCGCCTCACGCAGCAGCGATGCCGTCGGCAGGCTCACCGTCGTGGTCGATTCACCGGGAATCACCTGGTTGTAGTTGGGGTATGTCCCCTCGATCAGACGCGACGATATCTCCACATCCTTGAGCGTGAAGAACACCTGGTTGCGCGCGTGGGCGAAGGCGATGCCGACCGTCGGACGGTTCGGATTCACCGCGCGAGCGACCTCCGAAAGATGCCGCGACGGGACGATCACCGACGTGACCGGCGGTGTTCCGTGCACGGTGATGTCGATGGTTTTCACCGCAAGACGGTGGCGATCGGTCGCCGCGAGCGTGAGCCGGTCCCCCTCCACCTGGAGGAGCACACCGGTGAGCACCGGTGCCGTCTCGTCGGAGCTCGCTGCCATCACCGTCTGGGTGATCGCGTTCTGCAACGTGATCGAGTCGACCTCGACCGACGTCTCGGTGTCACGCGCCGGGAGCGGCGGGAATTCAACTGCGTCGATGCCGTGCACGTTGGCTCGGTGGACGCCACCGGTGAGCTTCAACACCTGCGTCGTCGGTTCCAGCTCCATGGTGCACGGCGCGTCGCCGAGCGACGAGACGAACTCACCGAGCAGCCGGGCCGGCACCGTGATCCGGCCCTCCTCGAGCACGGTCGCCGGCACGACGACCGAGATCGTGAGATCGAGATTCGTCGCGGTGACGCGAAGACCATCGCTGCCCGTCTCAAGCAGCACGTTGCTCAGCACGGGCAGGGTCGATCTGGGCGATACCGCGCGGGAGACGAGCCCGAGCGCACCACTGAGGGTCGAGGACGAGACGGTCGCTTTCATGGACGATTCCTCTCTGGGGGCTGCGTTATCACCAGACTCAATGAGTATGACCTGCAGAGTCTAGAGATCAGTAGACGATGTAGTGGTGGGGACATGGGGGACAACCCGGGAAGTGATCTCATCGCGGCTCCCGGCGCGTTGCCGGCCTGTGCGCAAGTGGCACCGGTTGTCCACCAGTTCTGCACCGCGAGCACGGTTGCGCACTTTGTCCACATGTCGTCCCGGGTTTCGCGAACAGGGTTGTCAACGGTTGTGCAGCTGCTCGCGGATCGCGCGCACCTCACCCTGGAGTCGAACATCCTCACGCATCAGCTCGGTGATCTTTTCGATCGCGTGGAGCGCCGTGGTGTGGTCGCGGCCACCAAAGGCACTGCCGATGATCGGGAGCGACGACTCGGTCTCCTCGCGGATGAGGTACATCGCCACCTGGCGCGGGAACACGATGTTCTTGTCGCGGCGTTTGCCCTTCATCTCCTCGACCGAGATGGCGTAATGCGCGGCGACCGCTAGCTGGATGGTCTCGATGCTCACCGGGGTCGAGTCCTGGACGGGGATGACGTCACGCAGGATCTGCTGAGCGGTCTCCAGCGTGATCTGCTGGCCGTTGATCGAGGCGTGAGCGAGCACCCGGATGAGGGCGCCCTCGAGCTCGCGGATGTTCTTCTGGATCCGGTGCGCGATGAACGAGCACACCTCGTCGGGCACGAGCTTGCTGTACGGCCCGAGCTTGGTGTTGAGAATCGCAAGCCTGGTCTCGAAATCGGGCGGCTGGATGTCGGCCATCAGGCCACCTTCGAAGCGGCTGCGCAGGCGGTCCTCGAGGGTGGGGATGTCCTTGGGCGGCCGGTCGCTGCTCACCACGATCTGCTTCTGGAATTCCTGCAGCGCGTTGAACGTGTGGAAGAACTCCTCCCTGGTGTGGTCCTTGCCCGCAAGGAACTGGATGTCGTCGATGAGCAGCACATCAACGCCCCGGTAGCGCATACGGAATTCGGCCGGCCGGTTCTCGACGATCGAGGCGACCATCTCATTCATGAACTTCTCGGAGGTGACATACGCGACCTTCGCGTTGCGATGCGTCTCGCGGACCGCATGACCGATCGCATGCATCAGGTGGGTCTTGCCGAGACCCACGCCGCCGTAGAGGAAGAGCGGGTTGTACGCCTTGCCGGGTGCCTCGGCGACGGCGCGGCAGGCAGCGTGGGCGAAGCGGCTGGAGTTACCGACCACGAACGTGCTGAACGTGAATGCGGGGTTGAGCCGCGAATCGTTGGCGCCATCCTCGGGCTCGCTCACGTACGCATAGGTCGGATCCGGGACGTGAGGCGGCGCCTCCGGGAGCGGCGACCTCTCCGGGTCGACGGTGATGATCACCTCGCAGTCGCGCCCGAGCACGCCTGAGAGCGTCTCGCGGATCAGCGGGACGTAGCGCTCGCTGACCCAGTCACGCGCGAACATGGTTGGAACGCCGACGGTAAACGTGTGCCCGTCGGAGTCGACGAGAACGGCGTTGGCAAGCCATGCCTCATATCCGGGCCGCACCACCTGGAATCGAAGTTCCTCCTGGGCGACCTGCCAGAGCTGTTGCGGATCCATGCTCGCCGTCGAATTCCCACTCTCGATGATGGGCTCGACACGCTGCGTCTGATCACCGACTGCGCCGACGCCGACTGTTCGATCCACTCGTTCCTCGCCTTGGCCTGCCGATCACAGCGCAGTTATCCACAGCTTGTGCACATCAGTGGATAAATGCATGGCCGCTGGTGGCCGGGGGGCTTGGTGAGACGAAGTCCGGGGCTTCCCGCTCCCGCTGCAGCCTGCGGAGTCTAACAATGCGCGGCCCCGGTCACAAGCGGAGCGAGCGCACCACCATCCTGTGATCTCGTCGCGGCAAATTCTCAGGTATTCCACGGCAACTCGCGGGCATCTCGTCGGAAGGAAGGGTGGTCGACCGCCGCCTTGATATACTCGCGACGCAACCCCGTCGGGCTCAGCGGTGCCCAGAGCGCCCCCGACGCGATCAGGTCTCGGAGAGACGGCCATCAAGCGGACGTACCAACCCAAGAAGCGCTACCGGCGTAAGACGCACGGCTTTCGCATACGCATGGCGACGCCGGGCGGACGTCAGGTGCTCAAGGCACGCCGTCGCAAGGGCCGTAAGCGCCTGACTCCGGCACCTACACGATGAACCGGCGGCATCGCCTTCCCGGGCGACGCCGGATTGCGGCGGTGCGGGATACCGGAAGCGAGGCGCGCTCCGGCGCAGTGCGAGTCCGCGCACTTCAAGGTGATCCGGCCGTGTCGCGGGTTGCCTTCTCGGTACCCGGGGCCACCGGATCGGTGGGCCGGAATCGCGCGCGGCGCCGCTTGCGTGCGGCCATAGCGCCCCTCCTGATGGAGCATCCTGGACTCGACATGGTCGTGAGCCTGCCTGGACGCGCCACCGAAATGCCATTTACGAGCCTGAGGAATGCCCTGGCGGCGGCGCTCAGCTCCGCTTCGGGCGCGGCGCTTCTCAGGGCCAGGACGTGAAACGCGCGAGCCTGGTGTTCATTCGCATCTACCAGGTCACCATCGGCCCCCTCTTCGGAATGATGAGCTCCTGCCGCTACGAGCCCACCTGCTCGTACTACGGCTACGAGGCGATCCAGCGCTTCGGGGCGCGGCGCGGCTGGTGGCTCGCGGTGCGTCGGATCGCACGCTGTCACCCGTGGCACGAGGGCGGCATCGACCCGGTGCCGGAGACATACATCAGCTGGCGTGCGGCGCGGCGCGTTCACCGCGACGCGGTCCAGCCGAGGAGCGCCGCATGATCGCCGCCGCAGCCCCTGCCACCTCAGGCGGATTCAATCCGCTCTCGATCTTCTCGATCCTGCAGTACCCGTTCGCGTGGGTGCTCCAGGAGCTGGTCGACGTCTTCACGCACGTCGGCCCGCTGAGGGCGATCGGAGCATTCGGGCTTGCCGTCGTCGTGCTGACCATCGGCATCCGCGCGGTGCTCTTCCCGGTGTTCGGCTGGCAGCTGCGCACGTCACGACGCATCCAGGCGGAGCAGCGCCTGGTAGCACCCCAGCTCCAGGAGTTGCGCAAGAAGTACAAGAAAGAACCGCAGCGGCTGAGCCAGGAGATGAACGCGCTCTACAAGGAGCACGGCATCAGCCCCTTCTCGAGCCTGACCGGCTGCATCCCGGCGCTCGTGCAGATGCCGGTGCTGATCGGGCTCTATCAGTCGATCAGGTCGGTGACGGCGCACCTCCCGGCGAGCGACCGGGGATTCCTGTGGATCGATGACCTGACCAAATCGGCCCAGCAATCGTGCTGCACTGGAAGCAACGGCCTCGCGGGTGTGCTCACCCACCCGGCACTGCTCATCCTGCCCCTCATCGCCGGCCTGTTCACCTTCGCGCAGTCGCGGATGATGATGCCTCCCTCGCGTCCGGACATGTCCGACCAGGAACGCTCCATGCAGGGCGTCACCAAGCAGATGTCCTTCATCTTCCCGGTGATGATCTTCGTGTTCAGCTTCCTGTTTCCACAGGGGCTGGCCATCTACTGGGCAACGGGAACGATGTTCATGGTCGCCCAGCAGTATCACCTGCTCGGTTGGAACGGTCTGGTGGTTCCCTCCTGGTTCCCGGGTGCCAATCGCGTTACCGCGCTGACGATTCCGCGAACCCCGGTCACGACCAAGACCGGGGCAGGCTCCTCGACGGCCCGAGCCGCGGTCGTGCCATCCAAGAACGGCGCCCGCAACGGCACCCGTCCCGGCGCCAACGGCACCAGGCCAAAAGCAGGGGCCGCCACCGATGAGGAGCCACCGGTCCGATCACAGAGCGCGACCGCGCGCTCGCTGGCGCGGCCCAACAGACCGAACAGACGCAGGCGGCGCCGCTGAGCGCAGCGTCGAGGGAGAATTGGTGAGCGAGAGCAGGGTGACGTCGGTCGAAGCAGAGACCGAGGATGGGGTCGAGGCGCGCGGGGCGACCATCGAGGAGGCTGTCAGCAACGCGCTCAGCCAGCTCGGGGCGAACCGCGAGCAGGTCGAGGTGCAGGTGCTGTCGCCGGAGAGCCGTGCGCTCCCCGGCGAGCGGCTGTCGACCGGTGAGCGTCGCGTGCGCGTCTACCGGATCGACGAGCACGCCGCGAACGCGCGGGCGCTCCTCGAGGAGCTGCTGACGCGCATGGAGGTGCCCTGTCGGGTGAGCGTTCGGCGCGGGACGGGGACGGCCGGTTCGTCATCCGGCGGTCCCGTGATCCTTGACATCGCCGGCGACGATCTTGGTCTGCTGATCGGGTGGCGGGGCGAGACCCTGCGCTCACTGCAGACGGCGTTGAACCTGATGCTCGGCGAGGAGGGTGTGGAGACCCGCCGGGTGATCCTCGATGTGGAGCGCTATCGAGCCCGCCGTGAGGATCAGGTCCGCGAGCTCGCCGAGCGCCTCGCCCTCCGTGTCAAGCGAACCGGCGAACCCTACACGCTCGACCCGATGCATGCCTATGAGCGCCGGGTGATTCACATGACCCTCGCCGACGATCCCGACGTGACCACGGAGAGCACCGGCCGAGAGCCGGCGCGCCGCGTGGTGATCAATCCCACCGGTCCAGCGCAGGGCGGCCCCCCCGAGCGCTTCGAAGGAGCCCGCCAGGGCCGGTCATCCGGGCGGTCGTACTGACCGAATTCGCCGTCGAATCCCTGTCCGGAGGAACCAGGCTGACGTCAGTCCCACTCCCCGGCCGCGCGTCGGTTGCGATCGCGTTCATGGTCGCGGTCGGTTCCCGCTACGAGACCGAGGCCGAGAGCGGCATCAGCCACTTCGTCGAGCACATGGTGTTCAAGGGCGGCAGTCGATACCCGACCGCCCGTGACGTCAGCGAGGCCATTGAAGGCGTCGGCGGTGTGCTCAACGCCGCCACCGATCGGGAGGCGACGATCTTCTGGACGCGGGTCCCCACGGCCAAGCTCGGACTGGCCGTGTCGGTGCTCGCCGATATGCTTCTGAGCCCCGCGCTGGACGCCGCCGAGGTCGCGAAGGAGCGCCAGGTGGTCATCGAAGAGCTGCGCATGTACCAGGACAACCCCCAGGACTACGTGCAGATCGCGTTCGACGCGCTGATGTGGCCGGACCATCCGCTGGGGTGGGATGTCGCCGGCCGCGAGGAGACCGTGCTCTCGTTCACCGCCGGCGACTGCAGCAGTCATCTCGAGAAACACATGCTGCCCGCAACGCTGGTGGTGAGCGTCGCCGGGGGCTTCGAGACCGCAGATGCTGCCGGGATGATCGAAGAGGCGATCGGCCCCTGGGCGGCGAGGCGTAGGGCGGAGCCCCGCCCACCACTTGCCGCCACGCCGCCGTCGGGACCGCCACTCACCGTGGTCCGGCGCAGTGCCGAGCAGGCCAACATCCTCGTCGGCGCGAGGGCGCCCTCGTACAACGACCCCGATCGGCACGTCGCCGAGATCCTCAACGTGATCCTCGGCGAGGGCATGTCGAGCCGTCTCTTTCTCGAGCTTCGCGAGCACCGCGGCCTCGTCTACGACGTGCACTCGTTCATGAGCCGGATGTCGGACACCGGTGTGCTCGGCATCGGCCTGGCGTGCGAGCCGCGCCAGGCTGCGACCGCGCTCGAAGCAGCGGTCGTCGAGCTGCGCAAGCTCGCCGAGAGGCCGGTGGGTGACGCAGAGATCACCAAGGCACGGGAATACGCAAAGGGCCGTCTGCTGCTCCAGCTGGAGAGCACCTCGGCGCTCTGCGAATACGCCGGGCAGCAGATGCTGCTTCAGGGGAAGATCGTCGAGCCCGCAGAGCTCGTGGCGCGGTTGGAGTCGGTGGAGGCCATCCAGGTCAGCGAGCTCGCCGCACGCCTGCTCGGCAGCGGGCTTCGTGCCGCGGTGGTCGGGCCGTTTCGCAGCGAAACCCGGTTCGCGAAGGCGATCGCGGTCTGATGCCCGCATGTCAGACTTGCGCGCCGTGAGCGCCGAACGAACTCTGGTTCTGGTCAAGCCCGACGGGGTGCAACGACATCTGGTTGGCGAGATGATCACGCGTTTCGAGCGCCGCGGGCTCCATCTCGTTGGGCTGAAGTTGTTGCGCATGGACCGTGAGCTGGCGGAACGCCACTACGCCGAACATCGTGGTAAGCCCTTCTTCGCGGGCGTCATCGACTTCATCACCTCGGCGCCGGTCGTCGCCATGGTGTGGGAGGGCGACGACGCGGTCGCGCAGGTGCGCACGATGATGGGCGCAACCAACCCTTCGGCGGCGGCGCCGGGCAGCATCCGCGGGGACCTTGCGGTCAGTATTGGCAATAACGTGGTGCACGGCAGCGACTCACCCGAACGTGCCGCGGAAGAGGTGGCACTCTTCTTTGAATCCGCCGAGCTGGTCGAATGGAGTGGCGTCGACGCCTTATGGGTGAACGGCTGACTCGCTAGTCGAGCGGACTCGCGGCCGGGGGACGGCTCCGCGCGGCAACTGGTTTGCGCATCCGTCGGCGCCTCCAGCGCCAGGCCTCGAGAGCAGCGATCCCGAGCGCTGGAATCGCGAGCGCGGTGCTGGTGAGCGGCTCGATCGTCGGTCCGGCGCCGAGGCCGCCGAAGTGGTCGAGCGGCCAGATGCGCAGGATTGCCTTGGCGAGGATGTTCTTGCGCGGCACGAGTCCGAAGACGCGCGAATCGCTCGAGTAGTTGCGGTTGTCACCCATGACGAAGTACTCGCCGGAAGGGATGGTCAGTGCTTGCGGGGCCGTCGTGGCGATCCCGGTCGCGGCGCAGCAGTACTTGAGCGTGGTCCATGGCTCGGGGAGATAGGGCTCGTTCAGCACCTGGAAGGCGCCTTTGCCTCCGGGCTTGATCAGCACCTGGGTTGGATTGTGGCTGCCGTCGATCTCGATGACATCGCCGGGAACGCCGATCACGCGCTTGATGAAATCCTGCGACGGATCCTCCGGCGGGATGAGGATCACGATGTCGCCGCGTTCCGGATTCCCGCCGAAGTCGTAGGAGATCTTGCTGGCGAGCAAGAGGTCCTGGTTCTGCAGCGTTCCCACCATGCTCATGCCGTCGACGCGCACCGTCTGCAGCGCGAAGGCGATGGCGATGTAGAGGATGACTGCGATCAGCAGCACCTCGATGGTGTCGCGGACCCACGATCCTCGCCACCAGGGACTTGGCGCGCTCGTCGCTTCCGGGGGCGGGAGTACCTGAGCCACTCGCGCCGATTATGAGGCGAAGCGCCGTCGCGGCCACGCCGGTGGCCGCGACGCGCTGCTCCATCATGGGAACGTGACATCGGGGGCTCGTCGCTGCGCAGCGGTGATCATCGCGGTATTCGCCGCCCTGCTCATCCCGATCGCGGCGTCGGCGCACGCCCTGCTCATCGCGTCCTCGCCCCCGGCGGGCGCCCACCTCGGCACCGCCCCCGGAGTGGTGACCCTCGAGTTCGACCAGCAGCTCATCGCAACGCTCTCACACGCCTCGGTCATCGATCCGACCGGGCGGACCTGGACCGGCGGGGTTGACAGCGCCCAGGAGATCCGCGTCCCGATGGCCACCAACGCCTCCGGGGTGTACACGGTCGACTGGGCCTCGGTCAGCGCCGACGACGGGCATCACGTCTCCGGCAGCTTCACCTTCGATGTCGGCATCGTCGGGACGTCACCGGAGGTCGCCGCCAACACCGTCCCGGGTCCGCAACCGTCGGATATCGCGATTGGCATCGTCAAATGGGTCGAGGCGCTCGCGCTGCTGTTCCTGGCCGGACAGCTGCTCGTAAGCAGGCTTGCGGCGCTATCACCGCCGCTGGAGTGGGTGACCCCCGGGTTCCGCGCATCGAGCCTCGCCCTTTCCGCCGGGCTGGTGGCCGTCTGGGCCGAGGCCACGGTCGGGTCCGGCGGTCACAGCCCGGCGGAGTATCTGGCGTTCTTCAACGGCTTCTCCGGGGCGGCGTTGATCGCCCGGCTGCTGTTCGAGACGCTGACGCTGATCGCGGTGGTGCGCGCCTGGGGGACCCTTCCGGTCTGGGTTGCGGGCGCCCTCGTGATGCTGGCGGCCTCCGGTCACGCCGCCGGGGTCGCTCCTGCCTGGTACGGGATCGGACTCGACGCGGTGCATCTGCTCGCGGCGGGGCTGTGGGCGGGTGGGATAGCCGCACTCGCGGTACTTCGTCCACCCGGAGGCTGGCGATCGAGCCACGGCCGCTCCCTCCTGGCGAGATTCACACCTGTCGCGCTGGGGGCGTTCGCCGTGACCGTGGTTGCCGGAGGACTGGAGGCGATCACCCAGCTCGGGTCGATCCAGGCCCTGTTCGGCACGGCCTACGGACGGGTGCTCCTGGTCAAGATGGCCCTGGTCGCTTTGATGCTGCCGCTTTCGGCGATGGCCTGGCGGCTCAAGCGGCCGCATGTGCGCATCGAAGCCGCGCTGGCC
>JBAPOS010000213.1:0-2061 GCA_049279755.1 Candidatus Dormiibacterota bacterium
CACGGCGGCGGACCTCGCCATGTACCAGGCCAAGCGCGATGGCCGAGATCGCATTGCGGTCGCGCCCATCTCGATGCGCGAACTGTCGGGCGACGATCTGTCAGGCGACGGGCTTCCCTGAGGGAGCAATCCCGAGGGCGTCACTCCATTTGACGCGGCCACCCACGCGGAGCACCGAGTTGCGATAGATGCGCCCGGCGAGCGCGGCAAGGAGGTAGATGGTCCCGACCACGAGCACCACGCTGATCGCAACCTGCCAGAACGGTGCCACTCCCGCCGCGATGCGCACCGGCATGATCACCGGCGAGTACAGCGGGATGAACGAGAAGACGGTGGTCGCCGGGCTTCCCGGATCGGGTGCGGCGACCGAGAGGGCGATGATCCACGCGGAGACCAGCACGAGGATCACCGGCAGGGCCACGGCGGACACGTCCTCCTGACGCGACACCATCGAGCCCGCAGCAGCAAACAGCAGTGCATACATCAGGTAGCCGAGCACGAACCACACCACGCCACTGATGACCACGTCAACACCGAGCGTCGGGATCGACACCAGCTTGGTGACGCTGGCGAGCACCAGAGCGACCCCCGCGACGAGCACGACCTGCACCAGGGCAACCAGGCCGATACCGGTGATCTTGCCCAACATGAGCTGCCACGGTCGCACCGTCGCGAGCAGGATCTCGACGATGCGATTCGACTTCTCCTCGATCACTCCGGCTGCGACGAGCTGCCCGTAGATGATCAGGGTGACGTAGAGCGTTCCAGCGACGAGGAGGCCGATGACGATCTGCTCCACGCGCACGGCGTTGACGGGCGAGAGCGCATTGACACCGACAGAGAACGCAAGCTGACCCTCGACGTCGCTCGGGGGAAGATTGTGTTTGGCGAGGTATTCATCGAGCACCTGCCCGCGGGTGGTGTCGTTGAGCACCGTCTGCAGAGTCGGATCGACCGACGACTGAACGGTCACGGTGGTACCGGCCCCGGATCCGCTGACCAATGCGTCGAGGGTGCCGCTCTGAACATCCGCCTTTCCCGTCACGGCCGACGTGTAGGGGTGGACGTTGATGGTTTCCCCGTAGCCCGCCGCCTCGGCACGCACTGGCGCCGCGATCGACTGAGCGGGCCCGACGAATCCGACCTCGAGCGACGGCGTCGATTTGTTGAACACGAACGCCTGCAGCAGGATGTAGCCGGCGATGGCGATGACCGTCAGCGCCGTCGTGATCGCAAAGACCCGCGTTCGAATGCGGGCCATGAACTCACGGGCTGCGATGACCCGAATCAGCTTCTGACTATTCATCGATCGCCGTCCCGGTCATGACGTCTCGGAACAATTGAGTCAACGCAGGTCGATCGCGCCGGAATTCGTGCACCGGGCCGAGTGTCAGTGCCTTCTGCAGCACCATCTGCTCGTCGGCGCCGTCAGTGAGCTGCAGCAGCCAGCGCGACCCATCCTGCTCGACATACGTCACCCCGGCGAGGCCGCCGTACCAGCCCGCAACGGCGCCCGGGACGTCCACCCAGAAGCGCAGCGGCCCGCGATCGATCAGCTCCGCGACAGTCCCGGTGGCGACCATCTGACCGTGGTTGATGATCCCCACGCGGTCGCAGATCCTTTCGACGATGTCGAGCTGGTGGCTCGAGAGCACGACGGGTCTTCCCGCATCGGCTTCCCCTCGCAGGATCTCGGTCATCGCATCGACGGCGACGGGGTCGAGTCCTGCGAACGGCTCGTCGAGGACGAGCAGGTCCGGCGAGAACACCAGCGCCGCGGCAAGCTGCACGCGTTGCTGATTGCCGTGGCTCAGGCTCTGGAGCTGGCTCTTCGCGCGATCGGCGAGTCCGAGCCGCTCGAGCAATGTGGTCGACGCCTCGCGCGCGGCCTTTCGGTTGAGCCCGTGCAGCTGCCCGAAGTACACAAGCTGCGCGATCACGGTCATCTTCGGGTAGAGGCCGCGATCCTCCGGGATGTAGCCGATGCGCCGTCTGGTCGCGAACGTGATCGGGGCGCCGTCCCAGATGACGCTTCCGGAGTCGGCCTCGAGCACACCGAGC
>JBAPOS010000214.1:0-2155 GCA_049279755.1 Candidatus Dormiibacterota bacterium
GCTCAGGGCGAGCTCGAAGCCGTCCGCATCGGTGGTGACGCCGATGAGACGACCACCACGAACGGTGATGGTGTTGACCACCCCGAGCGACTCGGCGTCACCCTCGAGGCGGTCGCAACGAGCCGCCATCACGGCCTTGTATGGCTTGGTGACGTTGCAGCCGGTGTAGCGTCCCTCGCGCAATTCCCCGACCAGGGCATCGATGTCCGACGGTTCGATGTCGCGCAGCACATAGGTGCCCTCGATGCCGGCGGCCTGCATCGCGGCCTGATGGATCGCGGGGCTCGGTGAATGGGAGATGCCTGCGCCCACGAGGCAGAGGCGCAGCGGGGACCTGCTCACGGGGTTGAGCGTGCCGCGGCGATCCGGCGCGCGTCGAGCCAGCTCTGGAGCAACACCGCGGCTGCCACGGAATCGATCACCTCACGCCGGCGCTTTCGGCGCACGCCGCCGGCGATGAGCGATCGCTCGGCGATCGTGGTCGTGAATCGTTCGTCCCAGAGCTCGATGTCGATCGTGGTCCTCCGCCCCAGCTCGGCCGCGAATGTCCGCGCGCTTTCTGCCGCCTCACCCTCGGTGCCGTCAAGCAGGCGGGGCAACCCGATGACCACTCTGTCCACCTGGCGATCTTCCATCTCGCGCTCGATGCGCGGCCACAGGGTTCGGGATTCGTTGGGGACTGTTGCAAGCGGGGACGCGATCGTGCACGTCTCGTCGGAGATCGCGAGGCCGATGCGCACGGAGCCGACGTCGATGCCGAGGACCCGGGTGCGACCCGAACCGCCCCCGGTCGGGGTCACGGCGACTTGGTGGAGATGACGACGAAGTTCTCGTCGATCGCGATCTGTGATGCGCGCAGCGGCAGATAGAAGAGTTTGAACGGCCACTCGGTAACCGTCACGCCCTGGACCTTGGCGATGTTGCTTTCAACGATGGCCTGCGCGTTCCCCGGGTTGCGCCCTGTGAGGTGCGCCTTGAGCGTGTTGAGGTTGACCATCGGCTGGCTGAAGTCGGTCGCCGAGCACGCGAGCACGACCGTGCCGGCGTCGTTCGCCTGGGTCACCGCGCAAGGCGGGGTGTTGAGCCTGCCCGGCGCAAGCTCGTCGCCGGGCTTTACCAGCTTGTCGAGGTCTGCGATGACGTCATTGCGAACCGCCGCGGCGTCGTAGATGGACGCCTGCGCCGCGGCCGCGACAGTGATCGTGGTTGCGGTGAATGGCGTATTCGCGGCGGGGAGCGCCGGCTTTGCCCCCGAGTAGGCGATGGCCTCCCCGTTGCCGGTCGGATCCTTGGCGATCGTCTTCCCCGCCGCCTTGGCCAGGAGGTCGGTCTGGACCTGCGCCGCCAGCGCGTTCTCGATCTGGGTCACCTGTGCCGTCCAGTTCGCGACGTCTGTCGCGCTCGCGGCGGTGACCTGCCTGGGGTCAGTGCCGCCGGAGGCTGGATTGTTGTTGGTGACAGAGATGGTGCTCCCGAGGCAGTTGGGGCTGCTGGGACATGGATTTCCGTTCCAGACGGTGAGGGTGTTTGCGGCGACGTTGCCTGCAACTCCCGCCGTCTGTGCCACATACGAGGCGCTTGCGTTGAACGGATGGTTCTGGCACGACGACCCGCTGGGCGGCGGATTGGTTGGCCCTATGCAGATGATGGTCTTCGCGGCCGGCACGAAGGTGACCGACTGGTCGGATGTCTGTATGGCCGCATTCGGGTTATTCGGGTTGAGCGCGAACGAGATGTCGCTCGGAGAGTTGGTCGTGAACGTCAAAACCACTTTCGCCGCCACCGCGGGCAGCGTGGTAGTTCCCGTCGGAGTTGCCTGAAACGACTGCGATGGGTTGCTCGTGACCACACCCGTGAGCACGTGGTCGGCCTGGCTCGCCACGGCCGGGCTGGTGGTTCCTTGAATGGTCGGGCTCACCGACAGCGGCGTTGCCGCGATGGTGATGGTGACCTTTGCCGACGGCGCCAACGCCATGAACAGGACGATCCCGAGGATGGCGACAACGGCGCCGGCAACGTAGAAAAAGCGACGGCGGTCCCATCCGCGCGCGGGGCGGGCCGGCGGAAGCTGGGTGAGCACTCGCCGCGGTTCCAGTCGCGCGGTCGTGGGAGCGTGAGCGGGCGGGGTGAGCGAAGGTGGCACGGGAGGCGGCGC
>JBAPOS010000215.1:0-15766 GCA_049279755.1 Candidatus Dormiibacterota bacterium
TACTCGGCGGTCACCCAGCCTCGTCCGCGGCCCTTGCGGAACGGCGGCACGCGCTCCACGACCGATGCGGCACCGAGGACCCGTGTATCCCCCATGGTGATCAGCGCGCTGCCCTCGGCGTAGGGAAGCGCGTGCAATTCGATCGATGTGGGACGCAGCTCGTCGGCGGCACGTTGATCCGGGCGCATGGGGCCGAGTGTATCGGTCGGCCCGAGGGTCAGCGCCGGAAGATCCGCTGGAGCACGATGATCGAGGCCTCATAGAGCAGCAGCAGCGGGATCGTCAGCAACGTCGGTGTGAACGGATCGGCGCCTGGCGTGATGACCAGCGCGGCGATGATGATCACGACGTAGGCCACCTTGCGCCAGCTCTTGAGTTTCTTCGATGAGACGAAGCCGAGCAGACCGAGAAGGATGAGCACAACCGGCATCTCGAACGTGATCCCGAAGATGAAAATAATGATCAGGAAGAAGCCGATGTAGTTGTTGAGATCCGGGAAGTACACCGCGTTGCCGCTGAGGAAATTGGCCAGGAAGTTGAGACCGAGCGGCATCACGAAGTAGGCGAATACCGCTCCCCCCGCAAACAGCAGCAGCGCACTCGCGATGAAGGGACCGACGAACTTCCGTTCCTTCGGACGGAGCCCGGGAGAGACGAAGTTCCAGGTCTGCCAGAGGATGATCGGCAGCGCGAGGATCACACCCACGACCGCCGAGATCTTCAACGGGATGGTTATCCCCTCGGTCGGGTTGAGGATGATCGCCCGGTCGCCGGGGATGATGCTATGCGAGTTGTGCAGCACCGTGCGCAGTGGCTGCAGCAGCAGGCTGAGGAAGAACCCGTTGAAGATGAACGCGACGGCGGTTCCGACGATCCAGGCCGCCATCACCCAGATGAGAACGCGGCGCAACTCCTCCAGGTGCTGGACGATCGTCATCCGCCGTTCGTCGTCGCCAGCCACTCCCTGCACCTTACGTGCCTCCGGTCAGCGCGCGCGTGAGGGGTGCGTCAGCCAGAAACTGAGGGCTGCTGTGTCGTCGCGTCGGCCGGGACGGTCACAGGCTCGGCCGGCTGAACGGGCGCAGGGGCCGCCACGGGCGCGGCGACGGCCTGGACGACCGCAGCCGGCTGCGCCGGAGTTGCGGACGTCGTCGTCCCCATCACGGCGTCGTGAGTCTCGGACGATGCCTTGCGGAACTCGCGGATTCCCTTGCCGATGCCGGCGCCCACGTCGGGTAGCTTCCCCGGCCCCCAGATGATCAGGATCACCACCAGGACGATGATGATTTCCGGCAGATGGCCGCCTATGAAACCCATGTCAACCTCCAGTCTAGCACCATTTTTTTATTGCCCCTGAGATCAGACTGAGACCGTCGACAGTGCGCGAGCAAACGACTCGACGGTCCTGTCCACGTCCTCATCGGTGTGTGCGGTCGAAAGAAACGCGGTCTCGAATTGCGACGGCGGCCAGAGAACTCCGGCCTCAAGCCACGCCGCGTGGAGGCGACCGAAGCGCATCCGGTCGGCACCCTTGACGTCGTCGAAGGTGTGCGCGGTATCGATCCCGAGGAACGGGGTCACCATGCTGCCCACCCGTCCGACCACGCAGACAACCCCCGCCGCCCCCGCCGCCGCCTCGAAGCCGGCCTGAAGCCGGTCTCCGAGACTCTCCAACCGGTCGTAGAGCGCCGGATCCTCGCGGAGCACGTCCAGCGCTGCGCTGCCTGCTGCCATAGCCGGCGGGCTGCCTGAGAGAGTCCCCGCCTGATACACGGGACCGGACGGGGCCACCTGCTCCATCAGGTCGCGACGCCCGCCGTACGCGCCGACGGGGAGGCCGCCGCCGATCACCTTGCCGAAGAGGCTGAGATCAGGACGAACCTGGTAGCGCGCCTGTGCCCCGCCGTAGGCCACGCGAAATCCACTCATCACTTCATCGAATACGAGCAAAGCACCCCATTTGGATGTGAGGTCGCGAAGTCCCTCCAGGAATCCCGGCGCTGGAGGGACGCATCCCATATTTCCCGCGACCGGTTCCACGATCACGGCAGCGATCTGCTCGCCCTCGCGCTCGAAGGCCTCAGCCACTGCACCTCGATCGTTGTAGGGCAGCACGATCGTTCCCGCGACCGCCGCGGCCGGCACCCCGGGCGATCCGGGAATCCCGAGGGTCGCGATCCCCGAGCCCGCCTCGGCGAGGAGCGCATCGGCGTGACCGTGGTAGCCGCCGGCGAACTTCACGATCCGATCCCGGCCGGTGGCGGCGCGCGCCAGGCGCACGGCGGACATCGCCGCCTCTGTACCCGACGTGACGAAGCGGACCATGTCCACCGACTCGACGGCATCAACGATGCGCTCGGCCAGCTCCACCTCGAGCTCGACGGTGTGGCCGTAGGCGATCCCGCGCTCGAGCTGGGCTCGGACCGCCGCCACCACTCGGGGCGGCTGATGGCCGAGGATGTGCGGCCCGTACGCGAGCACGAAGTCGATGAAGTCGTTGCCATCTGCATCCACCACGTGCGCACCCTCGCCCCGGACGATGTGCGGCGGCACACCCTGCACCGCGCGGTACGCGCGCACGGGGCTGTTGACCCCTCCTGGCAACACCCGCTCGGCTCGGTCGCGCAGTGCCCGGGCGTTGCCGTCTCTCACCGCGATCAGGTCTGCTGCCGCACGGTGATCGACTTCATCACATCCCCCTGGGCGATCTTCAGGGCCACGCTCATCCCGCTCTCCACCTGCCCGAACAGGTTGTACAGCGGCTGCAGCTGCGCCGAGTCATCGGCGATGCAGATGAAGAATTGCGACCCGTTGGTGTTGGCGCCGCCGTTCGCCATGGCAACGGCGCCCTCGACGTATTTCTGGTGCACCGTCTCGTCGTTGAACTGAAATCCCGGACCGCCGCTACTGCACGTCCCGGACGGCGTCGCCGGCGGCCCAGGCACATGCCCGATGCACGTCGGATCACCACCCTGGATCACGAAACTCGCGACCACGCGGTGGAAGGGGATGCCGTCGTAAAAGTGATTTCTTGCAAGGGTCACGAACACGTTGACAGTGTTCGGAGCCAGGTCAGGTTGCAGGCAGAGGACGATGTCTCCCTTGGCGGTCGCGATCGTCGCCTGGTAGAGCTTGGTCGTGTCGATGGTCGTGGCGGGCGCCGCGCTGTAGGTGTGCACGCTCGCCGGTGGGTTGATCGGTTTGAGATTCGGCCCGAACTTGGCGGTCGCGCAACTCGCGAACGGGATCGTTGGCCCCGCGGTCGGCGACGGACTTGGCGTCGGAGTTGGTGGGACCGGGGTTGGGGTCGACAGCGCCGGGAGCGGCGCACTTGCGCTGTTGACGCCGATGGCGATGGCCACGATGGCCACCACCACGACCGCCCCCGATCCGAGCACCAGAGGAAGACGGCGTCGGCCGCCGAGCGGGTCACTCATTGATTCACTCCTTGATCTCCGCGAGCCAGCCCGCGGCGGCACGCGCGTGGTACGTGATGATCATGTCGGCACCCGCGCGGCGGATCCCGCCGAGTGCTTCGAGCACGGCGTCGCGCTCGTCGAACGCGCCGGCCGCGGCCGCGTGATGGAGCATCGCGAACTCCCCACTGGTGCAGTACGCGGCGAGGGGCAGGTCGGTGGCATCGCGAACCCGGGCGACGACATCCAGGTAGGTGAGCGCGGGCTTCACCATCACCATGTCGGCCCCCTCCTCGACGTCGAGGATCGCTTCACGCACAGCCTCGCGTTGATTGGCCGGGTTCATCTGGTACGCGCGCCGGTCGCCGGTCCTCGGCGCGCACTCGGCAGCATCCCGGAAGGGACCGTAGAGCACGGTCGCGAACTTCGCGCTGTAGGCGAGAATCGCGGTGTCGGTGAACCCGGACATGTCCAGCGCCTCGCGGATCGCGGCGACCTGCCCGTCCATCATCCCGCTGGGCGCGATGACGTCGGCGCCCGCCGCCGCCTGGCTCACCGCAGTCCGCGCATACAGCTCCAGGGTCGCGTCGTTGTCGACGTCGCCGTTCTCGAGCAGGAAACCGCAGTGCCCGTGGTCGGTGTACTCGCAGAGGCAGCAGTCGGCGATCACGACGCACGCGTCGCCGAAGCGCTCGCGCAGCGCGCGGATCGACTCCTGGACGACCCCCGCGTCCGCGAACGCGCTCGATCCCTGAGCGTCCTTGGCGGCGGGGAGCCCGAAGAGAAGCACGCCCCCAAGGCCCAGGCCGATCGTCTCCTCCACGGTGGCGCAGAGGGAGTCGATGCTCTCGTGACTCTGTCCTGGCATCGAACCGATCGGTTGCGGCGATCGCAGGCCCTCTCGGATGAAGGCCGGGTGGATCAACTGCCCTGCGGTTAGTCGCGACTCCCGCGCCAGGCGGCGTAGCGCCGGGGTCCGGCGCAGACGGCGGGGTCGCTCGTTCGGGAAGCCCATGCGCCGTTCAGCGTAGCGGCTGGGGGGTGAGGCACTCGGTCAGCGCGGCGACCAGGCTCTCGATCGCGGGCGTACGGGCGATCGCATGGACGGTGAGACCCGCGCTTCGCGCGATATCGGCTGTCTGCTCTCCAATGCAGACGATCATCACGCCGGCGGGCAGTCCGTCGGTCCCCGCCGCCTCAACGAGATTTCGCGCGGTGCTCCCGCTGGTCAGCGTGATCGCATCGACACCGCCGCGGAGGGCGGCACGAAGGCGCTCCCGAGCCGAGGCAGGCATGACGCTCCGATAGATCTGCTGGACGATCACCACGGCTCCCGCTTCGCGTAGCGTGTCCGCGAGGGTGCGGCGCGCTCCCTCCGCAGCCGGAAACCACACGCTGGCGCCTGTGAGCCCGTGATCGAGCATCGCCGCAGCAAGGCCGGCCGCGTCGTTGTCAACGGCCACGAGATCCGCCGGAGCTCCCAGTGCTTCCAGGGCCGCGGCGGTCGCGGGCCCGACGGCGGCTATGGACATGCCCGCCAGGGCCGGGACGCCCGCGGCTCCGAGCACAAGACGAACCGCAGTGGCGCTCGTGAAGGCGACCCATCGAGGCGCGGGGGCGGCGCCGACCTCAGCGGCGACCCGGCTGATCGCCTCGGGATCGGCGATCGGTACGGTGGTGATCAGGGGCACCACCGCCACCGACGCACCGGCGGCGTGGAGGCTGTCAACCAGGCCCTCCGCCTGCTCTCGCGTCCGCGTGACCAGGATGCGTCGCCCCGCCAGCGGCCGCGGAAGGTCGTTCACCGAAGGCGGGCCGCGACCATCTCGCCGAGCGCCTCAGGGTGCTCGAGGTCGCCCGATGCCTCGGCGCGACGGACGGCTCCGTCGACCACCAGCGCAGCCACGAGCACCAGACGCTCCTCCTCGATCCTGGCCCACGCGCCTAAGGGCACGAGGCATCCTCCTCCCAGGCCGATGAGCACGGCCCGCTCGGCGGTCACCGCGGTGCGGGTTGCGGAGTCGCCGGCCAACGCGCATGGACCGGACGCCGCGGAATCTGTGACCGTCTCGAGCGCTATCGCGCCCTGCGCCGGGGAGGGGACGAACTCAAGGGCGTCGAGACGCTGCGTGAACCGGTGGCCGAGCGAGAGCCGGTCGAGCCCTGCGCACGCGAGCACCAGCGCATCGACCTCACCGGCATCCAGCTTGCGCAGGCGGGTGTCGACGTTGCCGCGTATCGGGAGGGCGCGCACACCGGGATACAGGGCTGCGAGGAACCCGGCTCTGCGCGCGCTGCTGGTACCCACCGTGGCTCCGGCGGGCAACTCTTCGATGCGGCGGCCGCTCGCCGTGACCACCCCGTCTCGCGCATCTGCTCGCACGAGGTAGGCGGCGATGCTCAAGCCCGGGGCCAGCGCCGAAGGAAGATCCTTGGCGCTGTGCACCGCCACGTCGGCGCGGCCGTCGAGCAGGCTGAGCTCGAGGTCGGCGGTGAACCATCCCTGCCCCTCGAGCTGGTCGATCGGTGCATTGGTCCGTCGATCCCCTTCGGTGCGGACGACGAAGGTCTCGAGGTCGAGGCTGCCCGCCGCCTGCAGCGCATGCGCCGCCAGCGCGGCTTGTCGGAGCGCGAGTGCGCTGCCCCGCGTGGCCAGTCGCAGCGTCGAGGTCTCCGCGGCCGGCATCAGCGGTCGAGCCGGAACGCCTCGCGGATCGCCAGGGCGGTGGCGGGATCCCCCGCTTCGCGGAGCCGGGTGACCGGTCCGTGGAGCAGCTTGCGCACCATGCTGCGCGTCAGCATCTCGATGCGTTCCCTGGTCGCCTCGTCGATGTGGCGACCGGTGCCGAAGGTCCGCGCAACCTCCTGCGCTCGAAGCGTCTCGGCCCACTCGACGAGGGCAGCGATGGTCGGCCCCGCGGTGTCCCGCTGGCCGATCACCGTGACGGTCTTCTCGAGCTCCGCATCGATGATCTCCTCGGCGGCCGGTACGGTCTCGCGCCGCTCATCGAGCCTCGCCCCGGCCCGACGCCCAAGCTCATCGATGTCGATGAGGGTGACACCGGGAATTTCCGCAGCCGCGGCGTCGATGTCGCGAGGAACAGCCATGTCGACGATGCAGAGCGGCCGCCGGGAGCGACGGCGCTGGAGCGCGTCGATCGCTGGGGCATCCAGGACGGTCGTGGTGCTGTCGGTGGACGCGATGATCACATCCACCAGTTCGGCCACCTCTTCGAGTCCCGCCAGGGAGATCGGTTCCGCCCCTACCATTCGCGCCAGCCGGCGGCTCGATTCACCGCGCGACGTGGTCATGATCCGCGCCCCCTGGTCATGCAGGCGATTGGCGGCCAGCCGGCTCATCTTGCCGGCGCCGACGAGTAGGACTCCCTTGCCTTCGAGGTTCCCGCACGACGAACGTGCGCACTCCACGGCAATCTCGCTGAGCGACGCGGCTCCTCTGCCGAGCGTCGTGTCGGTGCGCACCCGCTTGCCGGTCGAGATGGCCCGACGCATCACGTAATCGAGGCGCGCATCAACGGTTCCAGCGTCGCTCGCGACGCGGTGGGCCGCTCTGAACTGTCCCAGGACCTGCGCCTCTCCGATCACCATGCTCTCGAGGCCGCTCGCAACCCGGAACATGTGCATCGCCGCATCGCGGTCCTCGAGCGTGACCATGTGGCCCTCGATCTGGCGAGCGCCGCCGGGGTCGAGGTATCGGGCGAGTCGCGGTGTTACCTCCGCACTGAGGTGGTCCGGGCACACCACGTAAAAATCGGTGCGATTGCACGTCGAAAGCACTGCTGCGCCGTGCAGCCCTGCGTGCCCGACGAGGTACCGCAGGGTCGTTGCGACGCGCGCCGCTGGGATGGCCGCAGCCTCCCGCACAGCCAGTGGAGCGGTGCGAAAGCTCAGCCCGGCGGCTACCAGTCGCATCACGAGCGAGTATAGGTTGGAGGTCGCCCCGTGCCGGTTCCCCGGTGCAGGAGTTCTACGATGTGCGTGTATGGAAGCTCGCCGGCGATACGGTCGCCGCCGAGGGAGGGTGCCCACGGGCGACAAATTTTTACCAAGGCTCGGTCCGGCGGGCGCCGAGCCCTTTGCGGCGCTCGACGATGCCATCGATTCCTGGAGTGCCGAACGGCCTGCTCCGGACACGCCCATCGAAGCGCTTCACTTCGTCGCCCTCGATTGCGAGACCACCGGCCAGTCGCCGCATCACCTGGTCGAGCTGGGGGCGGTTGCCTTCACGATGCACGACCACCTGATGAGCTTCGAGACCCTCGTGCACAGCAACGATCGGATCAATCCATACGCTCGCCGTATCCACGGGATCGACGCCGCAACCCTCAACGGCGCGCCACCGGTATCAGCGGTGGTCGAACGGTTTCAGCGGTTCGCACAAGGCGCCGTGCTGGTGGAGCACAGTGCCGATGCGTTTGACACCAGGCTGATCGGACGTGCCATCGGCTCGAGCCTTGACGCCGACAACGTCGATACCACCAGGCTCGCGGCCAAGCTCTTCGACCTGAAGGACACGATCGGACTCGAGCGGCTTTGCCGGGAATTGGGTGTCGTGCACCGCAAACCACACCACGCCCTCGCGGATGCGGAGGCCACCGCCGCCTGTTTTGTGGAGTTGGTACGCCGTGGGGGTGAGCGTTTCAACTGGCGGACACTCGGCGATCTCCTGGTTGCCGGCAAACCCCCCGCATTCGCGCCGGACGCCGGAGTGGCGCCGCCGGGCGCGCAGCCGAAAGGCGCCGAGTCGAGCTCGCGCCAACGCCGGCGGCGTTGACAGCACGCCCAGGGCTGCATACCATCCACTCGAACCAACCCCACCCATACCGGGTCGCTCGTCTGCACCCCGGCGATTCATCCCGGTTCGTCTCGAGGTCACTGCGATGCTCAGCCACGTCAACAAGCCCGAGGCGATCGGTGCCGCATCGGCCGCCCTCGGCGGTTTCGTAGCCTTTCTGCCCTGGTACGGCTACGCCTCCGGCAATTCGCATGTGACAGTCAACGCATTTCGCGCGTCATTGCTGGGTGACGTGTTCTTCGTGGCGATAGCGGCCGCGATCCTCCTGCTGCTCATCGGACGCGGCTTTGTGGATGACGTGGTCACCCCTCACATTCCGGAGACCACGGCCCACGCGACCGCGGCGGCGCTGGCGATCGGGAGTGTCCTCGTTGAGCTGATTCTCGCGAGAGCCACTGGGCGCTCACTGAGCATCGGCATCTTTTTGGCCTTGATTGCAGCGGGCGGCCTCTGCACCGCCGCGGTGTTGCGACGCCTGCATCCGGATCGTCGCCGAATTGGTCGCGACACCCTTTCCCATGAGGGTCTGATTACCCCATAATCCAGCGATCCGCGCTCGGGGGACGTGGCGCCCCCGGGCCCCCGCCGATGCCACTGTTGCTCATTCACGCCTGGGAGGAACCACCCGAAGACATGGCCAACATCCTGACCGACCCGCCCTTCGCGGCAAACCCGCCTGTCAAAGTGAACGTCCCTGCCAAGACGTTGGGCTTGGTGCTGCTCGTCCTGGGTGCCATCGGCATCATCCTTGGCCTCATCGGGCTTCTCGGCACCTTTGGGGTCTGCACCGTCGCGGGCGTCTCAATCGGCGGCTGCGGATTCCCGATCCTCTGGCTGTTGGGAGCACTCATCGGGCTGGTCGGCGTCTGCGTCGGCACTCTCGGCGCCTATCAGATGTATCAGCTCAACCGCGACGGCAAGCGGCTGGTCATCTATGGACTCGCGCTCGGGCTCCTCGGCGCGATCGTGGACCTGATCGGCAACATCATCTTCTACAGCGGGCTCAGCATTCTCGGGGTCGGCTACGGCGGTGCGATCTTCGGACTGATCATCGACGCCATCGTCTACGGGATCGTCTGGTACCTGGTCATCATCAGCCGCTGGCCCGGCGATGCACCGCTCGTGGCCACCGGGTCGACTGGTGGATACGGCAATCCTCCCGGCGGTTACGGCAGTCCGCCACCGCCACCTCCGCCCAGCGCCTGACAAGTATCGGCCTGGGGCGGCGCGACCATCCCGACGGTATCCGGGCCGCGATGGCGGTGAGGATACCCTCGGGTTCTGGTCGGGTCGGGACATCGCGCGTGCCGGCGCCTGACACTCGGGAGTGAGCGACGGCATCGACGCCCGCTCCGGCAACACCGCCGGAGTCGTCGCCGGCATCTGCGGCATCCTGGCGCTCGCCCTCTCGTGGATTCCGTTTGTCGATTACCTGAGCCTCGTTCTTGGCGCGCTGGCGATCACCCTCGGCATTCTCGGGGTCCGGCGTGCCAACGCCGACCCCGGCGCGGGCAAGGCAATGTCGATTGTTGGCATCGCCTGTGGCGTCGCGGGTTTCGCGATCGCCGCCATCGTCCTGCTGCTCATCTACACGCTGCTGCAGACGACCACGGTCGCAGGTGCGTAGCTCGACATTCAGACACTGAATTCGGCCACCACCGGGTAGTGATCCGACGCCACCGCGGCGTCGGGATCCGGCCACGTCCTGCCGCCGACCACGTCTGAGCCGAGCACGTGTGAGGCAAGATCGTCGGTCGCGAAGATGTAGTCGACGCGCGCCGACAGTTGCCAGGTTGCGCACGTGAGCCCGCGGGCGCGCGGATGGACGCGGCGGTAGCAGTCGATGTACCCCTCCTTGAGGAGACGCTCAACTGTCCAGCGTTCGATCATCCGCCCGAGAAGCCGGTCCATGGAGCGCGACACCGGTAGGCCCGCGGTCAGCGGCGAAACGACGCGCGGCAACGTGGGAATGCCGCCGAGGAGTCGGGGGTCGACCCCGGCGCGACGCCACCGGTCGGCGAGACCATTGCTCTCGCCTCTCGCCTCGGGGTCGAGCGGCGTGAGGACGCCATTGGGTCCCGCAACAAGGAGCCCGGCGCGACGCAGGTCGTTCATGCGCCGGAAGAACGAGGTCGCGAGGATGTCATCCCCAGGCGACAGCGCGTTGAAATCGCCGATCAGGATGTGCGGCCGTGGCGGCTCGTCGGCGATATCGGTCAGCACTGCACCGATCTCTCGGATGCGCCGTGCCTCGCCTTTATTGCGATCGCCAAAGCGCGCGGCCAGATGCAGGCAGTGCACGCCGAGCACCGGAAGCTCATACCCGCCGGTCTCGATATCGCAGTGCAGATGGGAGCGAAGCATCCTGCCGTGATGACGGCGGTTGCGCCAGGCGCGCACCGGCAGTCGTGTCAGGATCGCCGTGTGCATCGGCGAATCGGGGTCGCTCGGCTCTCCGAGCAACATCGCCATGTCAAGATCAGCCGCAAGGGCTCGGATACGCTCCACCTCGCGGACCTCCTGGAGCGCGATGATGTCGGCGTCGAGGCGCCGGAGCACGCTGCGAACCAGGTCCAGGCGACGCTCGCCACCGAGCAGGATGTTGTACGTGGCGACGCGAATCCCGCGTCGCACCCTTTTTCTGGTTCGCGACATCGACCGAACTTACAATGCCACGGTGCAGCCCCAGCGCGACGCACATCTCACCGAGCTTCTCTTCCTCGATCGTGGTCCGATCGCGCTGCGAAGTGTCGCGGTGGCGGTCGCCGCAGCCGCATGCGGTGTTGCCGGAACCCTGCTCGTGCGCCTGCACCAGACGCTTGCGGCCCAGCTAGCGGCGCACATGGCGCTCAATCCACTCCAGACACTCATCGCCACAGGGTCAAACCCGCGCACACTCTGGCCGGGGTGGGTCGCGGCGCTGTGTTTCGGGGCAGCGGTTCTGCGCCTGCGCCGTGGCGCGACCGAACCGCCCCCCGGCCGCACCGCGGTCGAGCACCAGACCCTCAGCCAGCTTCGTGGGGGTCTGCGCCGCGAGTACCGAATCGTCCGCATGGTGTTGATCGTCGTGTGTCTGTTCGCCGCGGTCGATGTAGCGCGCAGCGTCGCCACGCTCATCGCTTCGCAGTCGGGCGATACAGCGATCTCGATGTCGATGCCCGCCACAGTGGTCGAAAGCCTGGGCTATGTTGCCGCCGCGGTTGTCCTGGCGTGGTGGGCTCGCGCCTTCGGCGCCGAGGTGCGCCGGCTCGGTGCGCTCTGACCCGGCGATGCGACGCGCGCATGGCGCAGCTCAGATCCGGCGTTCCACGACGTAATCGCACACCCGCTCGAGGGTTTCGCGAGCGGTCGACTGCGGAAACGCCCTCAACTCTGCGGCTGCTTCGCGTGCGAATTCCTGGGCGCTGCGCTCCGCCTCCGCGATCGCATCGGACCCGCGAACCAGGCTGACCACCGCGTCGAAGTCCTCCTCGTTGAGGTCATCCTTGGCCAGAATACGTCGCAGGCGTCCGCTCACCCGGCGGTCGTTGAGCGCCAGCATCAGCGGGAGTGTCACCGTCCCCTGGCGAAGGTCTGCGCCGACCGGTTTGCCCACCTCGGCGCTGGTGGCGATGTAGTCCAGGACGTCGTCGGCGATCTGGAAGGCCATCCCCAGGCTGTGGCCGTAGCGGCGCAGGCTCTCGACAGAAGCGGCGTCCAGTCCCGCGATCAGCCCGCCGCCATAACAGCTGGTGCTCACGAGCACCGCCGTCTTGCGCCCGATCTTGCGGTGATAGTCGGCGATCGACTGGTCGTACGCGTTGCGGGTGGTCATCTGCAGCAACTCCCCCATGCAGATCGTCATGACCGCTCGGCTGATCGCCGAGTCGACCGCGGGCATGCCGATCTCGGCCAGCAGGTACGCGCCTTTCGCAAAGTAGTAGTCGCCGATGATCACCGCGGGGTCCGGTCCGAGCGCCTCGTGAATCGTCGTGATCCCGCGCCGCGTGGGCGCCTTGTCGATCAGGTCGTCGTGCACCAGGGTCGCCGTGTGGATGAACTCGATGCCCATCGCCAGGTTGTAGACGTCGTTCGAGTCGGCGTTGCCGAGGCGGGCGGCCAGGATGACCAGCGCCGGCCGGAGGCGCTTCCCTCCCGCCTTCACGATGTGGGACATCGCACTGGCCATCGGCCCGAGGTCGGCGGCGATCTCGGCGTCGAGACGCCGCTCGAACTCCACCAACTCGGCGGAGATCGGCTCCAGCAGCTCTTCGGCCACGATGCTCATGACCCCGCCGCCACGCGAATCGCCTGCGTCAAAGGCCGGACCAGGCGGGGAGCCGGGAGTGGCTCATCAAAGAGGCGCGCTGCGCTGGTTCGGAAACGTGCCGGAGCCGCGGTGACGAGCACCTCGGTGGGCGCTGTGAGCGCCTCCGAGCCTGGGGTCGCGTGGTCATCAGCGCCGATGCGGTTGACCGCGACGATCCGGCTGACGCGCGCCGCGGTGGTGTCCGCGCTGTCAACGACACGCAGCCGCCGGGCTCGGATCACGCGTCGCAACGCGGGGCGCAGCAACGGGTAGTGGGTGCAGCCCAGGACGAGCGTATCGGCACGCCAGTCGAAGATCCGCTCGATCACGGGCGCGAGTGCGGCGTCCGCCCTGGGGGTGTCGGCATCGCCGGTCTCGACGATCGCCACGAGGTCGGCGGCAACCTCACTGAGCACGACGATCCCGGGGTTCGCTTCCCTGATGGCGTGAACGTACTCCCCGCTGGCGCGCGTCCCCTCGGTGCTGAGCACCGCGACCCGGCCGTTGCGTGTTGCCGCCGCCGCGGCCTGGGCTCCTGGAGCGATCACCCCGACCACGGGGATGTCGAAACGCTCGCGCGCCACATGTAGGGCCGCCGCGGTTGCGGTGTTGCAGGCGATCACGACCAGCTTCGTATCCATGCCTGCCAGCATGCCGATGATGTCGAGGGCCAGGCCGCGCACCTGTGCCTGCGAGCGCGGCCCGTAGGGAAAGTGCTCCAGGTCGGCAACATAGATGAGCCTTTCCGCCGGCATCTGGCGACGGATCTCGCGGAGCACGGTCAGGCCGCCGACACCGGAGTCGAACACGCCGATCGGGCGCGAGTCGCTCATTCGTTTCGCAGGATAGCAGGGGTGCGCGTCATCTCAGACCCCGGCAGCGCGAGGCCCATGAGCAGCATGTCCCGGTCACCACTGGGCATGCGCACCTCGCCTCTGACCAGACCCTCGTCCTCGAACCCGAGAGACCGGTAAAGGCTGATGGCACGCTCGTTGTCGGGAAAGACTCGCAGGCTGAGCTTGGCGAGCCCGACCGCACGTCCCCAGGCAATCGCCATCTCCATCAGCGCGCGCCCGAGCCCGGCACCCCGCTGGCTGTTGCTGACAATGATGGCTATTTCGCCGACGTGCGCATAATGCCGGCCGGCGCGGCGCTGCACCATCACGTGACCCGCGGTGACCCCGTCGACATCGAGGGTGAGGGTCAGCCCGCCTTCGAGCACCAGCGAGGAGAGCCGCACACTCTGCTCGATCGTGTCGGGTTCACCGGGTACCGCCGCGATGAGCTCGCCCTCGGCGGCAACCGAATCGATCAGCGCGGCGAGCGCGGGAGCGTCGCCGTCCTCTGAAGGCCGGATCAGATAGGAGCGTCCGCTCGGGGTGATCCCCACGCGGCGCAGCACCGGCCGGGTTGTCGTCATACGGCGAGGGGCAGCCCTGGCTCGTCATGCATGACGGTGGCGCGATCGGCTATCCGGCGCGCGATCCCGCCGGCGCTCATCACCGTCATATGCCCGTGCGGGTAGGTCCAGAGCTCGGTGTGCCATCTGCCGGCGAGCTCGGTGACCGGATCCGGTCCGACGACCAGATCCTGCATCGCGCGGACCAGGGTGATGCGATCCCCCGGGGTCCGCGGTGCCAGGTTGCGAGCCCGCAGCGGCGCGAGTGTCGACTCAAGAAAGCGACCGGCGCCCGCCCGATCGGGACCCCACGACCCGCTGAACTCTCCGATCATCCCGAGGTGGCGGAGCGACGGGGTCGGTGGCCTTTGCGACAGCGTCGTCGCCGGGTCGCAGAAGGGCGCGACCGCGATCACCCTGTCAAGCTCCAGCTGCGTCGCCAGCAGGGTCGCGATCAATCCGCCAAGACTGACGCCGACGACACTCACGTGCGGGCTGACCTCGGCGCGTGCCCAGGCGATCACCGCCGCGGCATCCTCGACGGATTGGCGAACCGTGGCGCGAATATGCGCAGGGTCGAGGCTGAAATATCCGTCACCACTGCGCTGCCCGGGCAGCGTCCGCCTCAGGTGGTAGGGCAGATCGAGCCGGGCGGTGTGTGCACCCCTGAGGCGCATCTGCTTCGCCAGCCACCGGTCGTAGGTGGTCTGCGGCACCGCATAGCCATGCAGCAGGAGCACGAAGGGGGCGGGTCCCGGCTCGCGCCGGACGTGCGCGGTTGCCATCAGGCGTCTGCTCCCCCAGTGGCCGGCCGGTCCCTCGCTGTCACCCTCGAGCTCGAGTTCACGCCACCGCGGGCCGCCGAGCGATTCCCACTCCCGGTTGACCCGGATCGGACGCGGATCGTGGACCCGGCTCCGTTCCCAGAACTCGACGGGATCGGCCGGCGCCCGATCGATCACCTCGGGGCGGGTGATCCCGACGGCCGTCAGACGGACGTGCACCATCCGATCCAGGATCAACGAAACGGTTCCGATGAGCCGGTCGTGGGATGTGTCGGAACTCATGGCCAAAAACCCTCTCCCGCAATCATGCCCCCAAACGGCAATTGCGTAACTCCGGCGCGTAGACCATCATCGATCGTGGCTGTGCCCGAAACCTCGCCTCCGCTTCGCGTGGTCGGCGCCCCAGACCGGCGGAACGACTGGGAGTCCGTCTACCAGGAGCATGTCGCTCCCCTCTATCGGTTCGTCTATTCCAGGACTGGCAATACGCCTGATGCCGAAGACGTCACCTCCACCACGTTTCTTCGGGCCCTGCCGCGGCTCCGTTCCGACGTCTCGCCGGGCGAGATCCAGGCCTACCTTCGGACCACGGCTCGGAGCGTGCTGGCCGACGTCTGGCGACAGCGGCACGGCGCCGTCCTGATGGAGTTCGACGACCAGCGCGACTCGGCCCAACCCGCCGAGCAGCAGGACGAGGTTGACGTCAGCCCGATCCTCGACAGTCTGCCTGCCAATTACCGCAGCGTCCTCGAGTTTCGCTTCCTCCGCGGATACTCGATCCGGGAGACCGCCGCGGCCATGGGCGTGAGCATTGCCAATGCCAAGGTGCTGCAGCTTCGTGCGCTCCGGCGCGCCGCCGCCACGGGAGAGCGTGATGTCCAAAGCTGATCGCCGCCTGACCCGCTTCGTGGAGGCGCTCATCGCCAACCGCCGGCCGCCACGCTCGCCCGCGGATGACGATTCCTCCGCCATGCAGGTGGCCGCGCGGCTTCGGGCGGCGCATCCTGGTGGGTCGACGCCGTCGCCGGCATTCGTCGACACGCTCGCACGCCAGCTCCGCGA
>JBAPOS010000216.1:0-4498 GCA_049279755.1 Candidatus Dormiibacterota bacterium
ACTGCCACGCTGATTTCTCCGTTCACGGCCCGGGGTCGACGTCGATGCTCCAGCCCCGAGCCCTGGGAAGGTGAGGAAATGCCCTCTCGATGTCTGTGCCCCGCACCGTGATCTGCCAGCGGTATTCGCCACGCAGGCGATGGAGGAAGGCCGGCGTCGGACCGATGACATCGAGCCCGGCGTCAATTCCGAGTGTATCAGACACTCGACGGACCTCCCGGCGCACTTCCATCTCGGCCTCGTGGTCATCCTTGTGCACGAAGGTGCAGACGCACAGCCGCGCATATGGGGGAAATCGCAATGCCTTGCGCACGCGAATCTCGTCGCGCGCGAAGCCAAGATAGTCGTGCGTGGTGGCATGGCGAACCGCGTAGTGACCGGGACTGTACGTCTGCAGCACCACTCGAGCCGGCTCGTCACCGCGTCCCGCGCGACCCGCAACCTGCGTGAGCAAGGAGAAGGTGAGCTCGCCGCTCCGGTAGTCGGGAAAGTGCAGCGACGTATCCGCGTTGACGATGCCGACCAGACGCACGTTGCCGAGGTCCCACCCCTTGGCGACCATCTGCGTTCCGATGAGGCAATCAGCCTCGTGGCGCCGGAACCGGTCGTAGATGTCGAAGTACGCATCGCGCGAACGAGTCGTGTCACGGTCCATGCGGATCAGGCGCAGCTCTGGAAACCGTTCGCGCACCTCATGCTCGAGGCGCTCGGTGCCCATGCCGAGCGCACGGATCGTCCGCGATCCGCACGCGGGACACACCTGCGGCAGTGGGACCGAGAGTCCGCAGTAGTGGCAATCGCAGCTGGCACGGTCGACGTGATGGACGAGTGACACGCTGCAGTTGCTGCAGGTCAGCGCTTCGCCGCAGGTCCGGCACAGGACGACGGTCGAGCTTCCGCGACGGTTGAGAAACAGGATCGACTGTCCGCCTTCGGCGTGACACTCTGCGAGGGCGCGGTCGAGGGTCAGCGAGAGTGCATTGGTATTGCCCGCCTTCAACTCATCGCGCAGGTCGACGACCTCGATCGGCGGCAGCGGACGCCCGCTGACGCGGTGCGGGAGCGTTGCCAGCTCGAGCTCTCCGGTGTGCGCGCGGAAGAAGCTTTCGACACGCGGGGTTGCGCTTCCCATCACGACCGGCGCACGGCAGAGCGCGCCGAGCATCAGCGCGACGTCGACCGCGTGATATCTCGGCACGCGATCCTGCTTGTACGCCGGGGCATCCTCCTCGTCGACGACCACGATCACGAGGTCGGGGACCGGAGCGAAGACGGCACTTCGCGAACCGACGACCACGGGATGTTCGCCGCTGCGAATGCGCCGCCACTCGGCCGCACGTTCCGCGTCGGTGAGCGCGGAATGGACCACCGCGATCCGGCCGGGAAATCGCACCGCGAAGCGGCGAATCATCTGTGGCGTCAAGGCAATCTCGGGAACGAGCACGATCGCGCCCCGTCCCGCAGCCAGTGCGGCGTCGATCCCCGCGAGATACACCTCTGTCTTGCCGCTCCCGGTCACGCCGTGGAGCAGTACGCGCCGGTGCGTGCGCGAGGCGATTGTCTCGAGGAGTGGCGCCACCGCGGCGCGCTGCGCATCGTTGAGGATCGGCGGTGGCTCGGGTGGGCCAGCCGCACCCGCCTCGGCCACCGCGCGCGACATCGACCGAGGTCCCGCCCGGCGTGACGGACGGGTGCGAACGCCCTTGGGCAGCATCGCCCGCAACACTTCGCCGAGCGGCGCGCAATACCGCGCCGCGATCTGGCGCGCGAGCGCCAGGTGGTGATCGAGGATCAGACGCGGTTCATCGATGACCCGGTCGATGGCGCGGACGTCGGCGAACTCGGTCTGCTCCGATCGTTCGACGACGTAGCCGAGGATCGACCGCTTGCCGAACGGGATCTCCACGCGCACACCGGGGAGCACCAGCTCGGCGAGATCGTCGGGTATGGAGTACGTGTACGCGTCGCGGGGCAGCAGCGACCGCGTCTCGGGGACGACGGACGCGAACGTCACCGCAACCGGCTCGCAATGACGCGGACGATCGCATCGGCGACGGTGGCCTTCGGCGCTCGTGCGACCGTTTCGACGGTACCGTCACGGCCGATGATCGTCACCTCATTTTCGTCGGCACCCATGCCGATGCCTGCCTGCGACACGTCGTTGACGACGACGAGGTCGAGTCGTTTGGCCTCGAGCTTCGCACGGGCGTTGTCGATGACATGCTCGGTCTCGGCCGCGAACCCGACGACGAAGACGCCGGCCGCGGCATCGTCAGCGCGGAGTGCGCGAAGGATGTCGACCGTCGGCACAAGCTCGAGGGTCATTGTGTCCGCTCCCTTCTTGAGCTTCTGCGCTGCAACCTCGCGTGGCCGCCAGTCGGCCACAGCGGCGGCCATGATGAGCACGCGCGCCCCGGCCAGCGCGGTCCGAACCGCTGCGTGCATCTCGTCAGCGGTTTCCACGGGCACCACCTCCAGTCCAGGGAGTGCGGCGGGGGGGGCGCCGGCCGTCACCAGGGTGACCGTCGCTCCCTTCCGGATCGCCGCGGCAGCCAGCTCGTTGCCCATCTTGCCGCTCGATCGATTGCCGATGAATCGCACCGGGTCGATCGGCTCTCGCGTGCCGCCCGCTGTGACCACGACGCGCACACCGTTGATGATGGGCTCAGGCTCCGCCGGCAAGGACTTCCCTCACCATCGACACGATCACGTCCGGCTCGGCCATCCGGCCGGTGCTCTCATGGCCGCTCGCCAGGCGCCCAACCACCGGGCCGATGATCCGCGCGCCGCGAGCCATCAGCGTGGTCGCATTGCCCTGCGTCGCCGGGTGCTCCCACATCGCCGCCTCCATCGCGGGTGCAACCAGCAAGGGGGCGCGGCACGCCAGCGCCGTCGCCGTCACCGGGTCGTCGGCGAGCCCGAGCGAAAGACGCGCGATCAGGTCCGCCGACGCGGCCACCACGACCTGCACCTCACACCAGGACGCCAGGTCGAGGTGACTCATGCCGTGTCCGATCTCGGCGGGTTCGCCGTCCCACATGCTCGACACGACCCGGTGTCCACTCAGCGCGCGGAGCAGGGTCGGGGTCACGAAACGGGTCGCAGCGTCGGTCATCGCCACCTTCACCTCCGCGCCCTCGCGGCGCAGGTCGGTGATCACCTGACACGCTTTGAACGCGGCGACACTGCCGCCGACGCCGATCAGGACCCGGCGGCCGTCGAGCGTCGGGGTCACGCCGAATCCCGCCGCGGGTTTGAACGCGCGGCCTGGATGATCGCCTCGATCTCGAGCGCCGCGCGCCGCGCATCATCGTTCACTACCTGATGATCGTACGTGTCCTTGGCCGCAAGCTCGGCAACGGCCAGTTCCTGCCGGGCCCGGAGGCTCGCCGGGTCCTCGGTGGCACGATCGATGAGGCGCTGTTCGAGGGCCTCGACGCTCGGCGGCAACAGGTAGATATAGACCGCGTCATCGCCGACACGGCGACGCACCTTCTCCGCACCCTGGACGTCGATCTTGATGACCGTGTCCTTGCCCGACGCGATGGCCCTGTTCACCGCATCGTAGGTGCGGCCCTTGAGCTCTCCGTAGACGGTCGACCACTCGAAGAACTCATCTCGATCGATCATCGCGCGGAACCTCGGCTCGTCCACGAAGAAGTAGGACACACCCTCGACCTCCCCGGGACGTGGGGGCCGCGTGGTGTAGGAGACGCAGTACGCAAGCCCGGGGTCGAGCTTGAACAGCTCACGAAGCACGGTGTCCTTGCCGACGCCACTCGGCCCGGTCAGCACGATGATCCTTCCCGGCGCGCTCATAGGAGCCAGGGACGGAGCCTGTCGGCGGCGGCTACGAGTTCGTCGGGGATCGGCGACTCGTAGGACCGCTCCGTCCCGTCGGCGGGATGGCGAAAGCGGAGCCGCCGGGCGTGCAACGCCGGACGGCCGAGTGTCGGATCGGGACGACCGTAGACGGCGTCGCCGACGATCGGATGGCCGATCGAGGCCAGATGGACCCGGATCTGATGGGTGCGCCCGGTCCGCAGCGAGACCTCGAGGACGGTCGCGCCGCTGAGGCGTTCGAGCACGCGAAAGTCGGTGATCGCCTCGCGACCTCCCTCGACGATCGCCATGCGCCGGCGGTCGCGAGGGTGACGGGCGATGGGCGCGTCGATGGTCCCGGTGTCCTCGCGGAAGCCGCCGTGCACCAGCGCCCAGTAGGTTCGACCGAGCGAGCGATCGCTGAGCTGCCTGGCCAGGTGTCGGTGCGCGCTCTCGCTCTTCGCAACCACCAGCAGGCCGCTCGTGTCGCGGTCGAGGCGGTGGACGATCCCCGCCCGCTCCGCTCCACCGAGCAATGACCAGGTGGTCCCCCGCTCCTTGAGCGCGTCTGCAAGGGTCCCGGCGGGATGGCCCGGAGCGGGATGGACGACCATTCCGGACGGCTTGTCGACGACCGCCAGCCACTCGTCCTCGTCGACGATCCTCAGGTCCACGG
>JBAPOS010000217.1:0-3504 GCA_049279755.1 Candidatus Dormiibacterota bacterium
CGTATGGGCCGCGGATGCGCGACCACGACGGGCGTGCGGTACCTCAGTTTGTGACCCAGGCCCTCGCCGGAACGCCGATCACGGTATACGGTGACGGCTCGCAGACTCGAAGCCTCTGCTACGTGGACGATCTCATCGAGGGGTTGATGCGGCTGCTGCGTTCGCAGTACACGCTGCCCGTGAACCTCGGCAACCCACATGAGATCACCATGTTGCAGTTGGCGGAGATCGTTCGCACCATCTGCGCGAGCGCTTCACCGATCGAGTTGCGCCCGCTTCCCATGGACGATCCGCGGCGCCGCTGTCCGGACGTCGGCGTCGCGATCCGTGAGCTCGACTGGCGGGCGACGGTTTCCCTCGAGACAGGACTCGGGCGCACCGTCGAGTGGTGGCGCAGCTCACGATCATGAGCACGAGAGCCGCCGATTCCGAACGCCGCCGCGACGAGAGCCACTGGTCGGCTTTTGACGCCGCCGGGATCCAGCGACTGCTGGCCGCCGAGGATCGGCACTTCTGGTTCCGAGCCCGAAACGAGACTCTTGCCGCTCTGGCGCTCGGGCCGATCCGCCGGCTTCCGGATGGCTTTCACATCCTCGAGGTTGGGTGTGGCAGCGGAAATGTGCTTCGCGTCCTGCAGCGCCTCGCGGCAGGTCGCGGCGACGTGGAGGGCCTCGAGCTGAGCGTCGAAGCGGCGAAGGTTGCTCGAGACCGCACGGGGCTGCGGGTGACCAACGGATATCTCTCCGACATGGACTCGAGCACCAGGTACGACGTCGTCGCCGCATTCGATGTTCTCGAGCACATCGCCGACGAGGCGCAGGTTCTGACTCAGATGCGAGAGCGGATGCTGCCGGACGGTTGTCTCATCCTCACCGTACCCGCGCACCAGGCGCTCTGGAGCCCCTTCGACATCGCGTCGGGCCACTACCGGCGCTACTCGATGGAGACGCTCTCGCGCGCTCTCCGGTCCTCGGGTTATCGGGTCGAGTACATCACGTACTTCATGAGCCTTCTGTACCCGCCGATGTGGTTGCGCCGCCGTTTCTTGAAGACCGAGCATCACGACATGGGCGAGCTGCTCGACTCGGAGTTTCAGATCATCCCGGGAATCAATGTCCTGGCATACGAGCTGCTCCGGTGTGAGGCGCAGGTCGTGAACCGCCGATGGCGCTTGCCGTTCGGCACATCGCTTGCCGCCGTCGCGCGTCCGCACACCTCTGCGTGAGCGTCAGGGGGATATCGCCATCGTGTGGATGCCGTAGTACTCGGCGGTGTCTTCGTTAATCCAGTACGTTGGGTCAGCCGTGATCTCCTCCAGCGGAGTGTGGTCGAAGATCCCGATGTTCTCGACATTCACGAGTGCGGGAACGATGACTGATGATCGTCCTGCGCTCCGCGCACCTTCGGCAGCTGCTGCCTGTGCGTCCTTACCAGCTGCATAGGCCTCATACGAGGGGAGATCCCGACCGATCGCCGCGATCGTCGCGACCGGTCCGGTGACCACGACTGCCGCCGCAACGACGCTCGCACCCGCCACAGCCAGCCCGCGTGTCTCCAGGCGAAGATGCAGGCGAGGCCACAAGACGTCAGCGCGATTCCGCAGGACGCGCCCGGCGATCCAGCTCAACGTCACGAGGGCGCAGATGCAGGCATAGACAAGCACGATCTGATCGTAGAGTGGAGGCAGCGCGCCGTACTCCAGTGCCGCGGGAGTCATCGCCGCCCACACCACGATCGCAACGCCGACGCTCGCGAAGACGGCGGCGACCAGTCCGGATCGGGTGGTGGGCTTGGGAGCCGCATCTGATCGAGCCGCGATCAGGACGACCAGCGTTACTAAAGCAAGCATTCCCTGCCAGTGCTCGAACACGAGCGTGTGTGCGAAATGCAGCATCCGTCCCACCGTGAAGAATGGAAGCGCAAGGAACGATGGGCGGGGAACGGTGACAATCTTTGAGATGACCGCGCTTCGAAGCCCGTTGCCCGGCGATGCGAGCTCAACAGCCAACCCCGCCGCCGACCCGATCCAGGCGGAAGCGAGCTGGGGCAGCTTAGCGCGCCACACGTCGGAGATCGATGACATGGCAACAACCAGCGCGAGTGTCGATGCGATGAACGCGGCCACCGTGAAGATCTCGGCTTCGCCAGAGGCGATGAATGCGAGGAGGCCGACGGCGACGAGCAGGGCGGTACCTCGTCGACCCTGCGATGTCGGGCGCGAGATGAGCCAGACGACCACGGCTGCGATGAGGAGCGGGATCACGAATGCGACGGAAGCGGTCATCCAGTAAAGAGCGAGGAATGGGCTTGGCGTAACGCGCAGTGTTGTGTAGACAATTGCCTCTGCTATCACGAAGCGTCCAAGCCAGCCGGCTTTCGGGACGAGGTGACGTAGAGCCAGGGTGAGAACGGCGACCCACCCGACGATCAGGGCGCCCGGAAGCACGCGAACGACGATCGGGTTGAGGAGTGAGAACGCAGTTTGCAGCGCCGTTGCAACAAAGTGCCCGTCGGTGAGTCGATAGGCGGCCACCTGCTGCGCCCAGTATCCGCGCAGTCTGACGGCGATGGCCAGGCCGAAGTCATCGGCGACATACCGAGTGTAGTTACCAAGAAGCATGTATCCCAACAGGGTGGCGGCGAGGACCGCACCGATCACGCTCTCCAGCGCGACACCCAGTCGAGACCCTCTTGGCAACCGTGCAGGCGGTATCGGGCTGACGCGGTCCGCCGGAACGCTCACGACCCCCGGCGTCGGGTTTCTGCGATGGGGAATCGATCCCGGAACTCGCTTGCGAGACACGAGAGCAGATGCAGGCCTTCGAACCGGCCCGCTCGGAAGATGTGGTCACGAAGGAGGATGTCACGCCGGAACCCGGAGGCCTCATGCAGAGCAATCACATCGGCGTTGCTCTCCGGGACGTGGGCGATCACCTTGTGCAGCCCCAGGTGGTTGAAGCAATAATCCAGGACGAGAATCTCGGCTTCCTTGGCGACGCCGCGTCCCCGGAATTCCATCTCGCCGATGAAGATCGGGCCGAACTCGCAGCGCCGGTTCCGCCAGTCCAGGTGCATGATCCCAACTGTCCCCACCGGCACAGGCGCTGTCGCTGGGTGCGCTGATTCCGTGTCAGCCTCCGCAAGCGGACCGCGAACGTTGATGAGCCAGAGGCGACGAGTCCCGCCCGGCTTCAGGCTGGCAATGAAAGCGGCTTGCGCAGCGGCACTCAGCGGCTCGTACTCGATGAAACCCGTGTACACCCCGGGTGTGTTCCTCCATCGCGCGATCATCGGAGCGTCCTCCGGCTCGATGGCCGTGAGGAGAACGCGCTCTGTCTCGAGCATCACGTTCATCCTTGCACAGCGAACTCGTGGACGGACTCGATGACCGCGTCGGTGTCAGCAGGTTCCATGTTCGTGTAGAAGGGCAGGCGGATCAGGCGGTCGCTTACGAGCTCGGTCACCGGGCAGTCAGCGTCCGCTTGCAGTTGCAGCCCGTAGGGC
>JBAPOS010000218.1:0-5063 GCA_049279755.1 Candidatus Dormiibacterota bacterium
GCGATGCTCCCGACGCAACTTTGACCCTGAGCGCTTGGAAGGGCAGTCCTCGATCGAGCGCGAGTTGTTCGACCCGATCGGCCTCTGCAGTCGAGCCGGACCGAATGCCGTGGTCGACGTGCGTGACCGAGAGACGCCAACCGCGAGGCGGAGCGAGGCGCGCCAGCGCGTCGACCAGCGCAGTGGAGTCCGGTCCACCGCTGCAGGCGATCAGCACATGCTCGCCCGACACGATCACTCCGCGGCGATCCACCGCAGTGCTGACCGCGCGCCGTACCCGCGCAACGGCGGCGGTGCGCTCTCGGGGCGCGAGTGTGCTGAACACTTCGTGCATGGTGGCGGTTCCTGGATTCGAACCAGGGACATACCGGGTATGAACCGGCTGCTCTACCACCTGAGCTAAACCGCCAAGCAATTCGCTGGGGAAAGAAATTGCGGCGGTCGGATTCGAACCGACGACCTTCGGGTTATGAGCCCGACGAGCTTCCACTGCTCCACGCCGCCCTCAGAGGATACCGCACGTGGCATTGCGGTCTCGACGGGACTCGTGGTCAGTGCGCGGTGGGCGTCGGGCTTGGCGTGACGGCGGGTCCGTGGGTCGGACTGGGGCTGGGCGTCACGCTCGGCTTCGGCGTCGCCGACGGTGTGGCCGTCGGCGCCGGTGGTGGTTTGAAGGTCGGAAGTGGCACTGATACGCCTCCGGTCGACGCGTGCGCCGTTCCTGGAGGAACGATGACGTAGAGCTGCTCACCCGGGAAGATGTAGCCGAGCTGGCGAGCCTGCTGCTCCAGCCAGGCGACGGTCTGCGCGTCGGAGATCTCGCGCTCCCGATCCGAGATCTGCTGCGCGAGCGCCGAGTTCTGAGCGCTCAGCGCGCTCACCTGTGCGTCGAGATGCCGGCTCTGCGCAACCTGTCCGTACACCGCGAATGCGACCAGTCCACAAATGCCTGCGATGAGCACAACTGCAATCCGGCGCAGCGTGATGGGGCTGTCGATGGTGAGACGTGGAGTTGGACGGATGGTGCGGCCCTCTTCCGGCGCGGTGTGAAGCGTATGGAGCGAAGTGGCGCCGGATGCTGGGATAGGATGCGGCCCAGGCGCGGATTTGACAAGGCACCAACACCCGTTCGGTCAGGACGCCGTCGCCTCCCAGCGCACCTGCCACCCGGCATCGTCCAGGTCGTGGAGGTCGATCCCGTCCTCTCGGGCACGCGACTCAAGCGCGCGGAATCGCGTCGCGAAGCCCATCGCTCGTCCGCGCAGTGCCTCTTCGGGATTGACGCGGAGGCGACGCGCGAGCGCCACCACGGCAAAGAGCAGGTTGCCGATCGCGACCTCGGGGTCGCCGGCTTCCGCCGCCCAGTCCTCGCCGCGTTCCGCTTCGGCGAGGCCACCGGATATCTCCTCGAGCCGCCCGAACGCTGCCCGAACGGCGTCGAGCGCGACTGGGACGGTCGGCGTCTCATCGAAGCCCACACGCGCGGGACGCTTCTGGACTCCCTGGGCGTGGGCCAGAGCGGGCATCGCCGCCGGCACGCCGTCAAGGAGTGAGAGGCGCTCACGCTTCTCCGCGGTCTTGAGCTTCTCCCAGTTCACGACGACTCCGGCGGGGCCATCAACCGTGACGTCGCCGAAGACGTGCGGGTGGCGGTGGATCATCTTGGCGCGGACCTGGTCGGCGACGTCGCCGATGTCGAAGCCGTCCTCCGCCTCCATCGCGATCGCGCTGTGCATGAGGACCTGGAGGAGCAGGTCACCGAGCTCCTCGCGCAACGTCCCCGGCTCGACGTTGTCGATTGCCTCGAGCACCTCGTAGGTTTCCTCGAGGAGGTAGGGGCGGAGACTGCGGTGGGTCTGCTCGCGATCCCAGGGACAGCCACCTGGGGCGCGCAGCCGCTCGACCACCTCGTTGAGGGCACGCAGCGCCTCGACAGCCTCGTCACGCATGAGCGTTCTGGACGGCGACCGGCTCGCGCTGGTGGGCGCGCACCAGGCGGCCGAGCTCGCGCAGCACCGGCGTGAGCGTTGCCTGCCAGGCATCGCCGAGGTGCAGCTGCGACGGCGTTGCGGTGATCCCTCGGAATTGCGGCGCCACGGACTGCAGGTCGAGCCCGTGGGCGAGGGTGAGCCGGATCACCACCCCGCGACCGCGTTCGGTTTCGACTCCCAGCGCACCCGCGGCGGCGGCGAGCAGGCGGACGCGGAGCGAGTCGATCAGCGCGGACGTCGGCGCGGGCATCGGACCGAATCGATCGACGAGTCCGCGCGCCCGCTGGTCCAGCTCGGACTCGCTGACGCATGCGGCGAGCTCCTGGTAGCAGCGCAGGCGAAGCCGTTCGTCGGACACGTATTCGGCGGGCAGGAACGCGGCGACCGGAAGCGTCACGGTCACCTGCGCTGGGGATTCGAGCAGGGGTTTGCCCTGCAGGGAGGTGACCGCATCGGCGAGCAGGTGGTTGTACAGCTCCAGACCGACGGCGGCGATCTCTCCGTGCTGCTCTTCGCCGAGCAGGTTGCCGGCTCCACGAATCTCGAGGTCGCGCATCGCGAGCTTGAATCCCGCGCCGAGATCCTGCAGATCGCCGATCACGTCGAGGCGCTTGTCGGCCTTCTCCGTGAGCGAGCGTGCGGGCGGATACATCATGTACGCGTACGCACGCTGCCCTGCGCGCCCAACGCGTCCTCGGAGCTGATACAGCTGCGCGAGCCCCAGCCGGTCCGCATCATTGATGACAATCGTATTCGCGTTCGGAATGTCGAGACCCGATTCGATGATGGTCGTGCACAGCAGCACGTCGATCTCGCCGTCGCCGAACCTGCGCATGACGGATGCGAGCATTCCTTCGGGCATCTGCCCGTGCGCGACCTCGATGCGCGCCTCCGGGACGAGCGCGCGCAGCCGATCCGCCACCGCTTCGATGCCCGCAACGCGGTTGTGGAGAAAGAAACACTGGCCGCCACGCGCAAGCTCACGAGTGATCACCTCGCGGATCAACGAGTCCTCGCGCGCGGTGACGTATGTCTTGATCGGCTGGCGTTCCTCGGGCGGGGTTTGAATCACCGAGAGGTCGCGGATCCCCGCGAGCGACATGTGCAGCGTGCGCGGAATCGGCGTCGCCGACAGCGAAAGGACATCGACCGCGACCCGGAGCTCCTTGAACCGCTCCTTCTGCAGCACACCGAAACGCTGCTCCTCGTCGATGACGACGAGGCCGAGGTTCTTGAACTCGACATCCTTCTGGAGGAGACGATGTGTCCCGACCACGATGTCCACGGCGCCGCTGCGCAGCCCCGCGAGCGTGCGCGCGATCTCGTCGTCACTGACGAACCTCGACAGCTGGCGCACGGTGATCGGGAAGGCGGCGAGCCGCTCCGTGAAGGTGATGTAGTGCTGCTGGCAGAGCACTGTGGTCGGCACCAGCATGGCGACCTGTCGGCCCTCGATCGCGGCTTTGAATGCGGCCCGAATCGCGAGCTCCGTCTTGCCGAATCCGACGTCGCCGCACACCACGCGATCCATCGGCCGCGACGCCTCCATGTCGCGCTTGATCTCCTCGAGCACGAGCACCTGGTCGGGCGTCTCCTGGTACGGGAACGACCCTTCGAGCTCCTGCTGCCAGGCACCGTCTGGGGCATACGCGTGGCCCTGCGCCTGCTCGCGTCGCGAGTAGAGCCCGAGCAGTTCCCGAGCCACCTCCTCGGTGCGCTCCTTGACCCGACGTCGGGTGCGCTCCCACTCACCACTCCCGAGCCGGGACAGCCTGGGATGCGACTCGGCGCCGCCGACATAGCGGTCAACGCGATCGAGGTGCTGCGTCGGAACGAAGAGCCGATCGCCTTCCGCGTACTCGAGCAGCATGTACTCGTGGATCGCGCCGCCGTCGTCGGTCACCGCACGCATCTCGATGAACCGGGAGATCCCGTGGTCGCGATGCACCACCAGGTCACCGGGGGCGAACTGCAGCACGAATGCCTCGCGCGCGGCGTTGCCGCTGGCAGCGCCTCGTGACCCGCGCGCCGAGGTCGACACCGCCCGGCGGGACCCTCTGGCGAGCACCGAGCGACGCCGCTTGACGGCGCCGAACAGCTCCGCGTCCGTATACACGTGGACAGACCCGTCGGCGACGGCGAAGCCCTGCGTCAGGTCGGCAGAGGCGACCAGGATCGTGCCCGCCGGCAGCGGCGTCGACGCCGCCGCGAAATCCGGCGCATCCACAGTGTCGGCGCCGTGCTCGGCGGCGAGCTCCTCGACGCGATGCTGCTGGCGGGACACCACGAGCACGCAGCCGCGCTCGTCGCGCTCGTGGATCGCCTCGCGGATGAATGCGTCGAAACGGCCGACATAGCTGTCCACGCCGCGCCAGCCGAGGTCAGCCGCCACCGCGACGCGCGCCGGCGCTTCGCGAACGAGCTCGAAGCAGGGGGATCGATCAAGGGCAGCGAACAGGGCGTCGACGTCGACCAGGCCCGCCGATGCACCCGGGGGCAGCTCGCCTCTCGCTTCCTCCTGCGCGCGCAGATCCTCGATCTCGGCCGCGTGGCGCTCCGCCGCGGCGATGAGACGCTCGCGTCCACCGTCGAGCAGCACGATGGGATTGTCGAGGTGATCCAGCAGCGTCGCGCGATGCTCGCCGCCCAGATACGGAAAGAACAGGTCGAGGCCCTCCTCGTAGACGCCCGACGCGAGCAGCTCGCGATCGCTCTCCCACTGATCGCGCACGTCCTCGCGCAACGCGGTGCCGTCGAGGGCTGTCACCGCCGCGATGGCTCTGCCGACCGACTCGCCACTGAGGTCGAGCTCGCGGGCCGGCCAGACCTGTGCTGTTTCGAGCTTTGCGATCGATTCCTGCGTCGCCGGATCGAACGCGCGGATGTCTTCCACATCGTCGCCGAACCACTCCGCGCGCCACGGACGCGCGCGGTCAACGCCGAACACGTCGACGATGCCGCCTCGCACCGCGAAGTCCCCGGGGACCGAGACCGCGCTATCGCGCCGGTATCCGAGCTCCACGAGCCGGGCAACGAGCGCGTCGCGAGGCAGCCGCGCACCGCGCTTTACCC